>NZ_JABMCW010000091.1:0-18082 GCF_013179705.1 Pseudomonas sp. CM25
CCGAGCAGCGCGGTATCTTCATCGCCGGTGACGACGTGTCATGGACCCCGGCCTGGGTAGAAGGCGCGGTGCAGACGTCGCTGAATGCAGTGTGGGGTATCATCAACCACTTCGGTGGCAGCACCCACCCGGACAACCCCGGCCCAGGCGATGTGTTCGACGAGATCGGCCCGATCGCCCTGGCTGACTGATTGAAGGAGGCGCCATGCGCATTGCTCTGTTCCAGGGCACCCCCCAGCCGCTGGACGTGACCGGTAACTTGCAGCGGCTGCGCCACCAGGCGCAGCTGGCGGCCGAGCGCGGTGCGCAGTTGCTGGTGTGCCCGGAAATGTTCATCAGCGGCTACAACATCGGCCTGGGCCAGGTCGAGCGCCTGGCCGAAACCAGCGACGGCCTGGCAGCCATGGCTGTAGTGGAGATCGCACAGGCGCACCGCATCGCCATCGTCTACGGCTACCCGGAGCGCGGCGATGATGGGGCAATCTACAACAGTGTGCAGCTGATCGATGCGCACGGCCGCAGCCTGAGCAACTACCGCAAGACACACCTGTTCGGCGAACTGGACCGCTCGATGTTCAGCGCCGGCAGCGACCACTTCCCGGTGGTCGAGCTTGACGGCTGGAAGGTTGGCCTGCTGATCTGCTACGACATCGAGTTCCCGGAGAATGCCCGGCGCCTGGCGCTGGAAGGTGCCGAGCTGATCCTGGTGCCGACGGCGAACATGGAGCCCTATGACTTTGTCTGCCAGGTGACCGTTAGGGCACGGGCGCAGGAGAACCAGTGCTACCTGGTGTATGCCAACTACTGCGGCGCGGAAGACGAGATCCACTATTGCGGGCAGAGCAGCATCATCGGCCCGGATGGCAGCGTGCTGGCCATGGCTGGGCGCGATGAGTGCCAGTTGCTGGCGGAGCTGGAGCATGAGCGGGTGAGTCAAGGGCGCGAGGCTTTTCCCTACCTCACCGACTTGCGCCAGGAGCTGCACCTGCGCAAGGGGTGATGGCTACCAGCGGGAGCTTCTCGGGTCTTTTGGCAGATTGCATCAGGCAAGCACCTTTGAGCCCTGATGCGATCCCTATGCGGCCGGGCCTGCCAACAAATGGGTTAGCATGGACAACATCCACCGGAGCCCCCATGCCTGATGCCACCCGCCACCTCACGCTCGCCAACGGCCTGCAGCTGACCCTGCGCCACGCCCCGCGCCTGAAGCGCTCGGCGGCGGCCCTGCGGGTGCACGCGGGCAGCCATGACGCCCCGGCCAAGTGGCCCGGCCTGGCCCACTTTCTCGAACACCTGTTCTTCCTCGGCACTGCGCGCTTCCCGCTGCATGACGGCCTGATGCGCTATGTGCAGGCCCTCGGCGGCCAGGTCAACGCCAGCACTCGTGAGCGCAACACCGACTTTTTCTTCGAGGTGCCTTCCGCTGCCTTTGCCGGAGGCCTCGAACGCCTGTGCCAGATGCTTGCCCAGCCAGACCTGGGCATCCAGCGCCAACGCCGTGAACGGGAGGTGATCCACGCCGAGTTCATTGCCTGGTCGCGCAACCCGCAGGCCCAGCAGCAGTTTGCCTTGCTGCAATCCGTGTCGCGCGCGCATCCGCTGGGCGCTTTTCATGCCGGTAACCGACACACCCTGGCCCTGCACGACCCGGCTTTTCAGCAGGCGCTTGCAGGCTTTCACCAGCGCTTCTACCAGGGCGGCCAGATCGTCTTGAGCCTGTGCGGCCCGCAGCCGCTGGATGAGCTGGAACAGCTGGGTCGGCAACATGCCGCGTTGTTCGCAACGGGTGAGCACGTACCGCAAGTCCCGCCGCCGCCACTGGCGCCGACGCCCATGCCGCATGTTTTCACGCACGACAACCTCCCGGCAGGTGCCGAGCAGGCACTGGAGCTGCTGATCGCCTTGCTCGGCGACAGTCGCCCAGGTACCTGGTTGGGTGCACTGCGCCAACGTGGCTGGCTCCACAGTTTCAAGGCCGAGCCGCTATACGCCTTCGGCGGGCAGCTGCTGTGGCACATTGAGCTGAAGCTCGGCGCAGACGCGTGCACCGACGAAGCCACTGCCCTGCTGCACAGTTGGTTCGGTTTCATTCGCCGGGCCGAGCCTGCCCTGTTGAACCGCGAATTCGGCTTGCTGCAGCACAGCCGCGAACGCAGTGTCAGCGCGCTTGAGCTGGCCCGCCGGGACAGCAGCAAACAGCCGTTCGCCGGGCTGGATGCGCAAGCGATGCAAGGCTTCCGTGCCCTGCTGGAAGGCCTGCCCTGCACCGAGGGTGGTCAATGGCACCTGCCCCCTGTCGACGCTTTGCTGATGGCAGATTTGCCCACGGCCCCGCCGCAGCCACTGCCGGTGGCGCTGAAAGTAAGCGAGCTACTCCCTGGCACCCGCCAGTACGCTGCGCTGTACTTGCGCTGGCATGTAACTTCGACGCTGCGCCAGCACTTGCAGGGCGTGCTCGAACAAGCCCTCGTGCCACTGCAGGAGCGCTGCGGGCGTGCATCGGTGCAGTTGCAGTTCAGCAGCGCTGGCGAGTACTGGCAATTACGCTGCGCCGGGCTGCCGGCAGCTGTGCTTCGGGCCGTGGAACAGGCCTTGGCCCTGATGCGCAAGCCCCCAGCCAGTTGTTGGCAGCCCTGCGCAGCAGCGCGTCCGGCGCTGGTGCCCATCCGGGCCTTGCTCGAACAATTGCCGCAGGCAGTATCAGGCGGGCAGCCCGCCCCTGTAACTGCCCGCACGCTGGAACAAGCGCAACTCGACAGCCTGTGGCAGCACACCCATTGGCAGGGGCTGGCCGCAGGCTTCGAAGATGCCGCGCTAGCCGCTTTGGCTGCCGCACTGCAGCACTGCCCGGGGCAAGGTTCGTCGGTCGCCCCAGCGCCCAGATGGGCAAAGCGACGCTGGCAGCATGCCGTGGTGGCTGGCAGTGAGCATGCATTGCTGCTGTTCTGCCCTGTCCCTGCGGACAACGAAGCCACAGGCCGGCTGCTCGCCCAATTGCTGCAAGGTCCGGTCTACCAACGGCTACGGGTCGAGCTGCAACTCGGCTACGCGGTATTCAGCGCCTTTCGTCAGGTCGAGGGCGTGGGCGGCTTGTTGTTCGGCGTGCAGTCGCCGCACACCAGCCCTGCCCGCATCCTCGACCACATACTCACCCTGCTGGGTCACGGCGTCAGCCTGGATCCGGCTGCCCGCCAAGCATTGGCCGGGCAATTCGACGAAGCCGCCATGGCCAATGCCGAAGTCGCCGAATGGGCGTGGCAGACACACCTGGCTACACAACCTGGCCAGCTACAGGCGCTAAATAGGACTATTCTGAAAACGCGGCAGACGGATCTGGACCAGCTGCTGAGCAACCTGCTCGACCCAGGGTCCACCTGGCTATGCCTGGCCAACGCTGCCGCGCCAGACTCTTTCTGGCGCTGAGCCAGTCCGGCGATTGTTACGCGAACTGCAAGGGCACTTTTCGAATAATTAACCTTTCGGTACAAAATTTTCTTGTAAGATAGCGCAATCCCAGTTTGGGGAACCTCCTGCACATGGCGGTACCCAAGTAGTAGCTCAGCCACCCAAAACCCATCCGGAAGGAGTAATCCCATGTGGACCAAACCTGCTTACACTGATCTGCGTATCGGCTTCGAAGTCACCATGTACTTCGCTAACCGCTAAGCCCGGCTTACGGTTCCACGCCTCGGCCCGCCGGGGCGTTTTCGTTTTTCCGATCCGGTTTTCTGCATAGCCGGTTTTCTGCATAGAGAGTGGCCATGTTCATCCAGGTTCTCGGCTCCGCCGCCGGTGGCGGGTTCCCACAGTGGAACTGCAACTGCGTCAACTGCAAAGGCTTGCGCGATGGCACCCTGCGGGCCACGGCACGCACCCAGTCGTCCATTGCCCTGTCCGACGACGGCGTGCACTGGGTGCTGTGCAATGCCTCCCCCGACATCCGCGCCCAGCTGCAGGCATTCGCGCCCATGCAGCCGGCCCGTGCCCTGCGCGACACCGGCATCAACGCCATCGTCCTGCTGGACAGCCAGATCGACCACACCACCGGCCTGCTCAGCCTGCGCGAAGGCTGCCCGCACCAGGTGTGGTGCACCGAAATGGTCCACCAGGACCTCTCCACCGGCTTCCCGCTGTTCAACATGCTCAGCCACTGGAACGGTGGCCTGCAGTGGAACCGCATCGAGCTGCAAGGCAGCTTCGTGATCGACGCCTGCCCCAACCTGCGCTTCACCCCGTTCCCCCTGCGCAGCGCCGCGCCGCCCTACTCGCCGCACCGTTTCGACCCGCACCCGGGCGACAATCTAGGCCTGCTGGTGGAGGACACCCGCACCGGCGGCAAGCTGTTCTACGCCCCGGGCCTGGGGCAGGTCGATGAGAAGCTGCTGGCGATGATGCATGGCGCCGACTGCCTGCTGGTCGATGGCACCCTGTGGGAAGACGATGAAATGCAGCGCCGCGGCGTGGGCACCCGCACCGGCCGCGAGATGGGCCACCTGGCACAGAACGGGCCCGGCGGCATGCTGGAAGTGCTCGACAGCTTCCCGCGCCAGCGCAAGGTACTTATCCACATCAACAACACCAACCCGATTCTCGACGAAGATTCGCCCGAGCGCGCCGAGGTACTGCGCCGGGGCGTGGAAGTCGCCTTCGATGGCATGAGCATCGAGTTGTAAACACTCTGCAAGGCAACACAAGACCCTGTGGGAGCGGGCACGCCCGCTCCCACAGGGGCCGTGTATGTCCGGCCAGACAATCCTTCTACAGGAGCCAGCGGAATGAGCGACGCACTGCCAATGTCCCCTGCCGAATTCGAGCAGGCCCTGCGCGCCAAGGGCGCCTATTACCACATCCATCACCCCTACCACGTGGCGATGTACCAGGGCCGCGCCACCCGTGAGCAGATCCAGGGCTGGGTGGCCAACCGTTTCTACTACCAGGTCAACATCCCCATGAAGGATGCCGCGATCCTGGCCAACTGCCCGGACCGTGAAGTACGCCGTGAGTGGATCCAGCGCCTGCTCGACCACGATGGCGCTCCCGGCGAGGACGGCGGCATCGAAGCCTGGCTGCGCCTGGGCCAGGCCGTGGGCCTCGACCCGGACCAGCTGCGTTCTCAGGAACTGGTGCTGCCGGGCGTGCGTTTTGCCGTGGACGCCTACGTCAACTTCGCCCGCCGGGCCAGCTGGCAGGAAGCGGCGAGCAGCTCGCTGACCGAGCTGTTCGCCCCGCAAATCCACCAGTCGCGCCTGGACAGCTGGCCGCAGCACTACCCGTGGATCGACCCGGCCGGCTATGAGTACTTCCGCACCCGCCTGGGCCAGGCTCGGCGTGACGTGGAGCACGGCCTGGCGATCACCCTGCAGCACTACACCACCCGCGCCGGCCAGGAGCGTATGCTGGAAATACTGCAGTTCAAGCTGGATATCCTCTGGAGCATGCTCGACGCCATGAGCATGGCCTACGAGCTGAACCGCCCGCCCTATCACTCTGTCACCCAGCAACGGGTGTGGCACAAGGGGATCACCCTATGAGTCTCGACCGCAACCAGGTGCCCAGCTGGCGCCCCGGCTACCGCTTCCAGTACGAGCCGGCGCAAAAAGGCCATGTGCTGCTGTACCCCGAGGGCATGATCAAACTCAACGACAGCGCCAGCCTGATCGGTGGCCTGATAGACGGCCAGCGTGACGTGGCCGCTATCATCAGCGAACTCGAACAGCAATTCCCCGGTGTCCCGGAAGTGGCCGATGACATCGAGCAATTCATGGAGGTGGCCCGTGCCGAACACTGGATCGTCCTCGCCTGACGTGCCGCCCACGCCCGAGGTCGGCCTGCCGCTGTGGCTGCTGGCCGAGCTCACCTACCGCTGTCCGTTGCAGTGCCCGTACTGCTCCAACCCGCTGGACTTCGCGGCCCAGGGTCAAGAGCTGAACACCGAACAATGGTTCAAGGTAATGGCCGAAGCGCGGGAAATGGGCGCGGCACAAATCGGCTTTTCCGGGGGCGAACCGTTGGTACGCCAGGACCTCGCCGAACTGATCGGCGAGGCCCGCCGACTGGGCTACTACACCAACCTGATCACCTCCGGCATCGGCCTGACCGAAGCGCGCATCGCCGACTTCAAAAAAGCCGGCCTGGACCACATCCAGATCAGTTTCCAGGCCAGCGACGAGCAGGTCAACAACCTGCTGGCCGGCTCGAAGAAGGCCTTTGCGCAAAAGTTGGAAATGGCTCGCGCAGTGAAGGCCCACGGCTACCCGATGGTGCTCAACTTCGTCACCCACCGGCACAATATCGACAAGACCGACCGTATCATCGAGCTGTGCATCGCCCTGGAGGCCGACTTCGTCGAGCTCGCCACGTGCCAGTTCTACGGCTGGGCGCACCTCAACCGCCTGGGCCTGTTGCCGACCCGCGCCCAGCTGGAGCGGGCCGAGCGCGTCACCAACCAATACCGGGACAAGCTCAAGGCCGAGGGCAACCCGTGCAAGCTGATCTTCGTCACCCCGGACTACTATGAAGAGCGCCCCAAGGCCTGCATGAACGGCTGGGGCAACCTGTTCCTCACCATCACCCCCGACGGCACCGCCCTGCCCTGCCACGGCGCTCGCCAGCTGCCGGTGCAGTTCCCCAACGTGCGGGATCACGACCTGAAACACATCTGGTACCACTCGTTCGGCTTCAACCGCTTCCGTGGCTACGAGTGGATGCGCGAACCGTGCCGCTCCTGCGACGAGAAAGAAAAGGACTTCGGCGGCTGCCGCTGCCAGGCCTTCATGCTGACCGGCGATGCCAGCAACGCCGACCCGGTGTGCGCCAAATCGGCCGACCACGGCATCATCCTCAAGGCCCGCGAGGAGGCAGAAACCGCCCAGCTCGCCATCGAAGAGATGACCTTCCGCAATGAACGAAACTCACGTGTCATCGCCCGCGGCTGAATTCAGCGCGGCACAAGCGGTTGCCGCCGGCACCGACTTCACTGAACTGAAGGTCAGCGACCAAGGCCTGTTCTGGAACGAATTCCGCCCGGCCGATGGCGCTTGCCGCATCTGGCACTGGCAGTACCAGCAGGCCCGCTGCCTGACGCCCGACGGCTTCAGTGTGCGAAGCCGGGTTTACGAGTATGGCGGCGGCAGCTTTTGCCTGAGCGACGACGGGCTGGTGTTCGTCAACGAAAAGGATCAGCAGGTCTACACCCAGCATCTGTACGACTCACCGCCGCGCGCCGTGACCTGTGATGCCAGCTGCCGCTACGGCGACGTGCAGTGGCACAACGGCACGATTCTGGCCATCGAGGAGCAGCATGCCGAGCAGGTGGAGCATCGCCTGGTGGCGTTGGGTGAAGGCTGCCGCGAGGTGCTGGCCGAGGGCGCCGACTTCTACGCCGCACCCACCGTGAGTGCAGATGGCCAGCGCCTGGCGTGGATCGAATGGGACCGCCCGGCACAGCCCTGGACCGTCACCCGGCTGATGTGTCGCACGCGCGACGCCCACGGCCACTGGGGGCAGGCGCGGTGTGTGGCCGCCGCTGAAGAGTCGTTGCAGCAACCACGGTTCGATGCCGAGGGCCGGCTCTACTGCCTGTCCGACCGCAATGGCTTCTGGCAGCCCTGGGGCGAGGTCGATGGGCACTGGCAGCCGCTGCCAGCAGAGCCTGCCGACCATGCCGCTGCACCTTGGCAACTGGGTACCTGCACCTGGTTGGCGCTAGGGCCGCAACGCTACCTGGCCAGCTGGTTCGAAGACGGTTTCGGGCAACTGGGACTGCGCACGCCCGACGCCCCCACGGAACGGTTCGCCAGTGCGTATACGCGCTTTCGCCACCTGGCCATGGATTGCCAACACATCTATGCCATTGCCGCCTCGCCAATCAGTCCGCCAGCAGTCATAGCCGTCGACCGTAGCAACCACGAGGTGCGCGTGCTCGCCGGTGGTGCCGAGATACTCCCGGCGGAGCAGATCAGCCTTGCGCAGTCGATCCACTATGGCAAGGCAGGCAACCAGGCCCACGGTTTCTTCTACCCGGCGGCCGGCGGTGAACGTGCCACGCCGCTGGTGGTATTCATCCACGGCGGCCCTACCTCGGCCTGTTACCCGGTGCTCGATCCGCGCATCCAGTACTGGACCCAGCGCGGTTTCGCCGTAGCCGACCTCAACTACCGAGGCAGCACCGGCTATGGCCGGGAATACCGCCAGGCGCTGCACCTGCGCTGGGGCGAAAGCGATGTGGCCGATGCCTGCGCGGCAGTCGAATACCTGGCTGCCCAGGGCTTGATCGACGGGCGCAAGGCGTTTATCCGCGGCGGCAGCGCCGGTGGCTACACCACCTTGTGCGCCCTGGCATTCCACGACGTGTTCCGCGCCGGCGCCAGCCTGTACGGGGTCAGCGACCCGATTGCCCTGGGCGTTGCCACGCACAAGTTCGAAGGGGATTACCTGGACTGGCTGATCGGCGACCCGCAACAGGATGCCGAACGCTATCGCCAGCGCACACCGCTGCTGCACGCGGGGCAGATCAAGGTGCCGGTGATTTTCTTCCAGGGTGAGCTGGATGCGGTGGTGGTGCCCGAGCAGACACGGTCGATGCTGGCCGCGTTGCAGGCTAACGGGATCGAAGCTGAGGCGCACTTCTACGCGGGAGAGCGCCATGGGTTCCGCAAGGCGGAGAACCTGGCCCATGCGCTGGAAGAAGAGTGGAAGTTCTATTGCAAGGTATTGGAGGGCTGACCCCGGGGCTGCGTTGCAGCCCCAATCGCCGGCAAGCCAGCTCCCTCAGCTACTGCACTGGCCTTGAGTGCGGCGCAATCCTCTGGGAGCCCGGCTTGCCGGCCATGAGGCCCTGAGTGGCTAGCGCTTGGCGATGATATACACGGCGTGCACGATGCCCGGAATGTAACCCAGCAAGGTCAACAAAATATTCAGCCAGAATGCTCCGGCAAACCCCACCTGCAGAAACACACCCAGCGGTGGCAGAAGAATGGCGATGATGATGCGAATAAAGTCCATGCGAGTCTCTCCTGAAGGGTTACATCAAAGACTAGCCGCCCGCCGTAGAGGTTCCACAGGCAAAAAAAAACGCCCCGGGCCGAATGAAACAGGCCAGGGGCGATGCGCAGGAACGCCAGACGGTTCGTAGAATTCTTTGCCAGACCGCTAAGCCGGCATCTCGCGGTGGGCCTGCTGCCGGGCATGCAGGCGGGCGAAGGCGCGGGCCAGGCGCAGCAGCATTTCGTCGATGTTGCCCTTGCTCACGGTCAGCGCAGGCGAAAAACGCACCACATCCGCTTGCGGCGCATTGAGCAGCAGGCCTTCATGCAGAGCTGCGGCCACCAGCTCGCGGGCCAGGTTTTCTTTCAACTGCAGCGCCCACAACAGGCCTTGCCCGCGCACCTCGCCCTGGCCATAACGCCCGGTCAGGCGGCAGAGGCCTTCGCGCAGGTGGCGACCATTGTCCTGCACCTGTTCGAAAAAGCCCGGCTCCAGCACGGTATCCAGCACCGCCAGGCCAGCGGCACACATCAGTGCATTGCCATGGTGACTGCCTTCCAGTTCGCCTGGCTCGGCGCAGCACGCTGTACCACGGGCCAGCAGGGCGGCCAGCGGCACGCCACCACCCAGGCCCTTGCCCAGGGTGATGATGTCGGCCCGTACGCCGTAGGTCTGCTCTGCCAACATCGCGCCACAGCGGCCGATACCGGTCTGCACTTCATCGAGGATCAGCAGGATGCCCAGTTCGCGGCACAGTGTTTCCACACCCTTGAGGTATTCCTGGGTGGCAGGGATCACCCCCGCCTCGCCCTGTATCGGCTCAAGCATGATCGCCACCGTGCGCGAGTCCACCTCGGCGTGCAGGGCTGCCAGGTCGTTGAACGGCACTTTGCTGAAACCAGGCAGGCCGGGCTCACAGCGGATGCAAGGCAGTGGGTCGGAAGCCGACAGTGCACCCAGGCTGCGACCATGGCAGGCCTGGCTGGCGGTGATGATGTGATAGGCGCCGTTGCGGTGCAGCTGGCCCCACTTGCGCGCCAGCTTGATCGCGCCCTCACAGGCCTCGGCACCGCTGTTCAACAGGTACGCCTGATCGCTGCCGGTGCTCTGGCACAGGCGATTGACCAGCCCGAGCAGGCCGCGGCTGTGGAAGCCCGCGCCCGGATTGATCAGCGCCTGGGCCTGGTCGGCCAGCGCTTTCGCCAGCACGCTGGGGCTGTGGCCCAGGCTGTTGACTGCGCCACCTTGGGTGAAGTCCAGAAAGGCGTGCCCTTGGTTGTCCCACAACCAGGAGCCCTGCCCGCGCACGAATACCTGCGCTGCCCGTTCGGCGCTGGGCATCAGGCACTCACGCGAAAGCTCGGGTGCTTGCGCCACAACCACCGGCACACGCTTGGCCTCCGGGATGGCGGCAGGCGCCTGGCGGCGCAGGTTGAACAGGTTCATCAGGGCTCCAACCAATCACGGTAAGGGGCGGCCTCGGTGCGGTCTTGGTGCCGACACTCGATATTTTGCCTTGCCTATCAAAAGTGTTTTTCATCCGGGGTAACAATCAACCTGAATGTCGCTGTAACCCGTTGGAATACGGCGATAGACTAGGCCCAGCGAGGGGTTTCGACCATTTCGTTTTCCCAGCATTATTGATAAGTGTCGCTTATGGATTTCCGCCAACTGCGTTATTTCGTCGCGGTGTATGAAGAAGGCCACGTCGGCCGCGCCGCCGAGCGCCTGTCGCTGTCGCAGCCAGCCCTTTCCCAGCAGATCCGTCAGCTGGAGCACAGCCTCGACCTGAGCCTGTTCGAGCGCAGCAATAAACGCCTGCTGCCGACCCTGGCCGCACACACACTGTACAACCATGCCCTGCCACTGCTGGACGGCATGCAGCGCGCCCACGAGGCCATGCGCAACTTCAAGGGCCAGTCGCTGCGCACCCTGGCGATCGGCGTGTTGCAGACCGTACGGCCAAGCCTGGTGCCACAACTGCTCGAACGGCTGCGCAAGGCGCAGCCGCACCTTGTGGTGCAGATCTATGAGTTATCGGGGCTGGAGATCGAACGGCGCTTGCTTAGCGGCAACCTGGACATCGGTATCAGCTACCTGCCGCCCCGTCAGCCCGGTTTGCATGGCCTGTTGTTGTACGAAGACGAGCTGCAACTGGTCATCCCCGATACCCACCCACTCAAGGATTTCAAGAAGGTGTCTATCCGCCAGGCCGCAGAGCTGCCGATGTTGATGCTTGGCGAGGAGTTTCAGATCCGCCAGATCTGGCAGGCCCAGCTGGCCAGCCTGGGCCGCCGGCCGCAGGTGCAGGCGGAGATGAACAACATGGCGGGGATTCTCGACAGCCTGGGCCACACGGCGCTGGCCACCATCTTGCCGGGGCGGGCCAAGGAAGCCGCCGAGGATGACCAGGGGCTGCTGTGGAAGCCCTTGAGCGAGCCGCGGGTGCCGCTGAAGGTCGGCCTGGTATTCCGCGATGCACAGCGCCAGCAGGCCTCCGTGGAACTGCTGCGCACGCTGCTGGAGGAAGAAACGGATGCTCGCCTGTTGGCGGCATCACCGCTGGATGTGTTGGCCTGAAAAAACACCCGCACAAAGAAAACCCCGCCGAAGCGGGGTTTTCCAGACTGTTTCCCTGTGACATCCGTATCGCCCCGCCATCCTGGCAGGTGGTCCTTCGTCGTCATCCTTGATCTGTCCTTTGCGCTTCCTGCGCAACGTCCATGTGGTAAAGATTAACCGTGGATCCAATCTGAGAACAGTGGTGAAAAGTCACCACGGCGTGTAGGAAAAAGCTTACACAGGGGGATTCACTCGCAAATCCGCCGAAGTGTCAGAACTGCTCGGCGTCCAGCAGGAACAGTGACTCGCTGCCTGCCTGCACCGAAGCCACCAGCGAATCCACCCTTGGCAGCAACCGCGCAAAGTAGAACCGCGCCGTGCCCAGTTTGCCCGAATAGAAGCCCTCATCCCCCTCGCCAGCCTGCGCCGCGCGAGCCATCAGCGCCCACATATAGCCGTAGGCGACATAGCCAAAGGCATGCAGGTACTCGACCGAAGCCGCGCCGATCTCATTCGGGTTGCCCTTGGCCTGCTGCAGCACCCACTCGGTCAACCCGTCGAGCTTGTCGAGCGAAGCGCCGAGTGGCTTGGCAAATTCCTGCAACTCACTCCCTGCACTGGCAATGAACTGGCGAATCTCTTCGGAGAACAGCTTGTAGTACGCCCCGCCACTGGCCACTACCTTGCGGCCCATCAGGTCCAGGGCCTGAATACCGTTGGTGCCTTCGTAGATCTGGGTGATCCGCACGTCACGCACCAGCTGCTCCTGGCCCCACTCCCGGATGTAACCATGCCCGCCGAACACTTGCTGGCCGTGCACCGTGCACTCCAGGCCCAGGTCGGTCAGGAACGCCTTGGCCACCGGCGTCAGCAGCGCCACCAGTTCTTCGCTGCGTTTGCGCACGATGGCGTCTTCGCTGTACTTGGCACTGTCCAGCTGCATCGCCACGTAGGTGGAGAACGCTCGGCCACCCTCGATCAGCGCTTTCATGGTCAACAACATGCGCCGCACATCGGGGTGCACGATGATCGGGTCCGCGGCCTTGTCCTTGGCCTGCGGGCCTGTCGGGGCACGGCTTTGCAGGCGGTCGCGAGCGTAGTCCACGGCGTTCTGGTAGGAGCGCTCGGCAGACGCCAGGCCCTGGATGCCAACGCCCAGGCGCTCGTAGTTCATCATGGTGAACATGGCCGCCAGGCCCTTGTTCGGCTCGCCGACGATGTAGCCGACCGCTTCGTCGAAGTTCATCACACACGTGGCCGAGGCCTGGATGCCCATCTTGTGCTCGATCGAACCACAGGTGGCCGGGTTGCGTGCGCCCAGGCTACCGTCTGCGTTGACCAGCAATTTCGGCACCAGGAACAGCGAAATGCCTTTCGGCCCGGCCGGGGCATCCGGCAGCTTGGCCAGCACCAGGTGAATGATGTTCTCGGTGAGGTCGTGCTCGCCACCGGTAATGAATATCTTGGTGCCGCTGACCTTGTAGCTGCCATCGGCCTGGGGCTCGGCCTTGGTGCGGATGATGCCCAGATCGGTGCCGGCATGCGGCTCGGTCAGGCACATGGAGCCGGCCCACACGCCGGCATACATGTTTGGCAGATACTGTTCCTTCAGTGCCTCGCTGGCATGGGCATTGATGGACAGGCAGGCACCGGCGGTCAGCATCGGGTACAGGCCGAATGCCAGGCTGGAAGCATTGACCATTTCCTCGACCTGCGCCGAGATGGCCTTGGGCATGCCCATGCCGCCAAACAACGGGTCGCCACCCACGCCTACCCAGCCGCCTTCGGCGTAGGTGTTGTAGGCCTCGATGAAACCGGCCGGTGTGCGCACCGCGCCGTTTTCCCAGTGGCAGCCCTCTTCATCGGCGGCGCGGCTGAGCGGCGCGATGGACCTGGCGGTGACCTTGCCGGCTTCTTCCAGCACAGCCATGGCTGTTTCGGCATCGACAACCTCGGCCAGCCCGGGCAACTGGGCCCACTGCTCGGCCACGTTGAAGACTTCATTCAGTACGAAGCGCATGTCGCGCAGCGGCGCTTTATAGTCAGCCATGACAACCTCTCGCTAATCGGGTCGGCGCGGTCTCGGAGAACCGCGACACTGGGGTTACTGGCAGTGTAACCGAACAACTTTTACGAGACATAGGGTCATCAATAGACCGCAGGGTCCGTTTCGGTCACGCCGTACGTACTGCTCCACGCTGCGATTGTTGTCCATGCACCATGACACAATTGCGCCCCGCGCCCTTGGCGCTGTACAGCGCCTGATCGGCGGATTTCAACACGGCCTCGGGGTTGCGATGGTCGATCTGGCGCTCGGCCACGCCAATACTGATGGTGACCGAAACTGTCCCCCCAGCGCTGCCGGCCCGCCGCTGACGCCCGGCTGCATCATCCTGCGGGCGGCTATGCTGGTCGCGCAGGTGCATCACGTAGTTGGCGATCAGTTCGCGCGCGGCTTCCACGTGCGGCACGCATTCCTCGGCGGTCTTGCCGGCGAACACCAGGGCGAACTCTTCGCCGCCATAGCGATAGGCGCGACCACCGCCGGTAACCTTGGCCAGGCGGCTGGCAACCAGGCGCAACACCTGGTCGCCGACGTCGTGGCCATGGGTGTCGTTGAATTTCTTGAAATGGTCGACATCGGTCATCGCGATCACATAATTGCGCCCCAGGCGCTGCATGCGCTCGTTCAGTGCGCGCCGCCCGGGCAGGCCGGTCAACTCGTCGCGGAAGGCCATCTGGTAGGCCTCATGCGCTACCGCCGCAGCGATCATCAGCATCACCTGGCTGCACATGATGTTCAGGGTGAACGGCAGGATGAACGTTTGCGGCAGCATCCAGAAAATGCCCAGCAAGCCCGTCACTTGCGCGGCGTGCAGTGGCCGTGGTGCACGCAGGTACTGCACCACCAGCAGGATGAACACGACAATGAACATCGGGTAGACCAGCTGGATAAGGCTCATCCACTGGCCATGCAAGGCCGGCCAGCGGATCTCCGCCAACCAGCTCAGCAGCGCCTGCGGGTAGCTTTGCTCCAGGGCTACCGCCACGCTGCCCACGGCAAACAGCACGGCGCCGCGGGCAACCAGGTCCTGCAGCAGGTGGGTACGCTCCTGCCAGGCCCCGTACAACCCGAACAGGGCCGGCAGCAGCAGGCACACCAGATGGAAGATTACCGCCGCGTCCTCGCGCACGCGGCCGTGATCCCGGTAGAAGTCGGTCTGGGCGTCGAGCAGGAAGTAGGCGATGTACACCGTGAGCATCAGGAACAGCTCCCGCTGGCGCCGGTAAACCGCACAGTAAGCGCCGCCCAGCAGCAGGACCAAGGTGGGTAGTACATTGAACAGCGAAGTGAAAAAGACACTGAGGTCTCTAACGTAGGCTGCGGCCAGCCCTGCCAGCAACAAAAACAGCGAAGGCAGAAAATGGCTTGCCCGAACAGCATTAAAACGAAACAAGGGTAATCTCCAACCCGGCAGATCAATGATGGCATTGTGCCCTTACTTCATCGGCAGTGCACATGAACAGTTGAATTTGCGGTTGGATCAGATGGCCTCATCGCCGGCAAGCCAGCTCCCACAGGTACTGCACTGCCTTTCAGGCCACCTTGATTCCTGTGGGAACTGGCTTGCCGGCGATGGGCCGTACAGCGGCCCCAAAACGCACAAAACCCGCCTGCCGATGAAGGCAGGCGGGTTTTGGCTACAGCGGGTGGATCAGTACGACAGGCCGAAGCTTTCTTCGTCCATGTCCATCAGGTTGCTGGCACCCGACAGCATGGTCACCACATGCGTACGGGTACGCGGCAGGATACGCTGGAAGTAGAAGCGCGCAGTCTGCAGCTTGGCGGTGTAGAAGGCCTCTTCGCTGGTGCCGGCTGCCAGTTTCTCGGCCGCCAGGCGGGCGATATCGGCCCAGAAGTAGGCCAGGCAGGCGTAACCGGAATACATCAGGTAGTCGACCGAGGCCGCACCCACTTCCTCGCGGTCCTTCATCGCGGCCATGCCCACTTTCATGGTCAGTTCGCCCCACTCCTTGTTGATCGCCGCCAGTGGCTCGACGAACTCCTTGAGCGTGGCATTGCCTTCCTGTGCCTGGCAGAACTTGTGCACGATCTTGGTGAAGCCCTTCAGCGCCTCGCCCTGGGTCATCAGCACCTTACGACCGAGCAGGTCCAGCGCCTGGATGCCAGTGGTGCCTTCGTACAGCATGGAAATGCGGCTGTCGCGCACGTTCTGCTCCATGCCCCACTCGGCGATGAAACCATGGCCGCCGTAAATCTGTACGCCGTGGTTGGCAGCCTCGAAGCCGACTTCGGTCATGAACGCCTTGGCGATCGGAGTGAGGAAGGCCAACAGGGCGTCAGCCTTCTTGCGCTCTTCTTCGTCCTGGCTGTACTTGACGATGTCCACCTGCTTGGCAGTGAAGTACACCATGGCACGGTTGCCTTCGGCGAACGCTTTCATGGTCAACAGCATGCGGCGCACGTCCGGGTGCACGATGATCGGGTCGGCGGCCTTGTCCGGCGCTTTCGGGCCAGTCAGAGAACGCATCTGCAGGCGGTCACGGGCGTATTTCAGGCCACCCTGGAAGGCCACTTCGGCGTGCGCCAGGCCCTGCAGAGCGGTGCCCAGACGCGCAGTGTTCATGAAGGTGAACATACAGTTCAGGCCCTTGTTGGCCGGGCCGATCAGGTAGCCAGTGGCGCTGTCGAAGTTCATCACGCAGGTGGCGTTGCCGTGGATACCCATCTTGTGCTCGAGCGAGCCGCAGCTCACGCCGTTGCGCTCGCCCACGCCGCCTTCGGCGTTGGGCAGGAACTTCGGCACGATGAACAGCGAAATACCCTTGGTGCCGGCCGGTGCGTCCGGCAGGCGGGCCAGGACGATATGGACGATGTTATCGGCCATGTCGTGCTCACCGGCCGAAATGAAGATCTTGGTGCCCGAGACTTTGTAGCTGCCGTCAGCCTGTGGCTCGGCCTTGGTGCGCAGCATGCCCAGGTCGGTGCCGCAGTGTGGCTCGGTCAGGCACATGGTGCCGGTCCACTCGCCGGATACCAGCTTGGTCAGGTAGGTGTGCTGTTGCTCTTCGGTACCGTGCGCGGAAATGGTGTTCATCGCGCCGTGCGACAGGCCTGGGTACATACCCCACGACCAGTTCGAACCGCCGACCATTTCGCTCAGCGCCAGGCCCAGGGACTCTGGCAAGCCTTGGCCGCCATGCTCGACGTCGTGCGCCAGGCTCGGCCAGCCGCCTTCGACAAACTGCTCGTAGGCTTGCTTGAAGCCAGTCGGGGTTTTAACCCCGGACTCGCTCCAGGTGCAGCCTTCCAGATCACCGACACGGTTCAGCGGGGACAGCACCTGCTCACAGAACTTGGCGCCTTCTTCGAGGATCGCATCGACCATGTCCGGCGTTGCGTCCTGGCAGCCCGGGAGGCTCTGATAGTGCGCCTCATAGCCAAGCAGCTCGTCGCGAACGAAGCGGATATCACGCAAGGGGGCTTTGTAATCAGGCATTGCGGTGAACCTCTGTGTCAGTTCCGTGGGGTGACGAGCTCAGAGCGGCCGTCGATCAAACAGTTGTTTGAAACTTACGTTTAGCACGGACTTATGTCAAGGATGGACTATAGTGCCATTTACGCCACGAAAAATGGCTTTTACGCCAATCTCAGAAAAACCGCTGCCCCGGTGGGAGCGGGCGTGCCCGCGAAAGGGCCCGGCCAGACGCTTGAGGTGCCTGACCTGACGCATTCGCGGGCACGCCCGCTCCCACAGGGGGCTGTGTTTGATTCGAGGGGTTCCGTCAGGCGTAAGTATCGATGAACCGGCCGAGCATTTCGTCGGATGCCTTGGCGACCTTTGCGCCAAGCTCGACTTCAGTTTTGCCCACCGCCATCTGCACGGTGCTGGTGGCAAGGTCCATCTGCTGGCTGCGGTCAACTGCGCGCAGGCGCTCGGCCTGGAAGTCGCTGGACTGGCTGGTTGCGGTACGTTCGGCGCTGGTGTTGGCGATCTGGCCGGCGGCCTGATCGATGCGGTTCTGGCCGGACTGGATCGCGCTCAGGCCGGCATAGTAGGCGGAGCTACCGGTGATTTCCATGTCATTACTCCATTGACGCTGGATGACTAACAGGCCCAATTAAAGCAGGCCACAGGCAAAAAGGCCCGTTTAAATCCCTAATGGCCTGGTGCCAGTTGATAGGCCTTGGGCATTCCTGCACCGGCCCTATCGCCGGCAAGCCACTAATCCAGCAGATCCAGCTGCAGGTGCTCGGCCACCATGTCTGCGCTGGCCTGCTTCAGCTTGGGCACCCGCCCCAGGCAAGGCGCTGGCAGACGCTCGGCCAGGCTGGCCAGGTTTTCTTCCAGTCGCGAGGTACGGGGCTCGATGATGTTCGCCACCCAACCCGCCAACTGCAAGCCATCCCGCGCAATCGCCTCGGCGCTCAGCAAGGCATGGCTGATACAACCCAGCCGCACCCCTACTACCAGGATCACCGGCAAGTCCAAGGCGACGGCCAGATCGGACA
>NZ_JABMCW010000092.1:0-18045 GCF_013179705.1 Pseudomonas sp. CM25
GTACTCGGTGGCCACGGCTATATCCGCGAATGGGGTCAGGAGCAATTGATTCGCGACTGCCGTATCACCCAGATCTACGAAGGCACCAATGGCATCCAGGCGCTCGACCTGGTGGGGCGCAAACTGTTCGGTGAGGGTGGCAAGGCGTATCGCAGCCTGTCTGACGAAATCGTCGCCTATGCCGAAGCGTTGCCTGCGCAATACGCCGAATTCAGCGCCCCCTTGCTCGCCGCTGTGCGCAATCTCGATGACCTTACGGCCTGGTTGCTGGACCGGGGCCAGGGCAACCCGCAGGAGCTTGGCGCAGCGGCGGTTGAATACCTGCAGGTGTTTGGCTACACCTTCTACGCGTACCTGTGGGCGCGCATGGCCGTGGTCTGCCAGGACCAGGCTGCAGCCGAGCCGTTCCACCAGAGCAAGCTGGGTACCGCTCGTTTCTACTTCGCGCGCCTGTTGCCCCGCATTCACTCGCTCAGTGCCAGTGTCAGGGCCGGCAGCGATAGCCTGTACCTGCTCGAGGGCTGGCAACTGTGAAGCCCTCAAGCACGATTACCACGCGCATCATGCCGGCGGCCGAGCATGCCTATGCCTACCCGCTGCTGATCAAGCGCCTGCTGCTGTCTGGCGTGCGTTACCAGCCCAACCAGGAAATCGTCTACGCCGACAGGTTGCGCTACACCTACACCACGCTGCTGCTACGTATCCAGCAGCTGGCCAACGTGCTGACTGCCGCCGGGGTCAGGCCAGGCGACACGGTGGCTTTGCTCGACTGGGACAGCCATCGGGCGCTGGAGTGCTTCTTTGCCGTACCCATGCTGGGTGCGGTGCTGCACACGGTGAATGTGCGGCTGTCCACCGAGCAGCTGCGCTACACCATGAACCATGCCGAGGACCGGTGGGTGCTGGTGCATGACGACTTTCTGCCGTTGATGCAGCAGCTGCACGCAGATTTACCTGCCGTACAGGGCTTCATCCGCCTCAGTGACGGGGCCCCCGCGCCACTGGGTGTAGCGTTGCTGGGCGAGTACGAAGACCTGCTGGCGGGCGCCGAACCGGTGTTTGAATTTGCTGACTTTGACGAACATTCGCTGGCCACGCTGTTCTATACCAGCGGTACCACCGGCAACCCCAAAGGGGTGTACTTCAGCCATCGACAACTGGTGCTGCATACCCTGGTCGAACAGGGCACCCTGGCCGCATGCGGCGAGCAGCCGCTGCTGCGCAGCGGTGATGTGTACATGCCCATTACGCCGATGTTCCACGTGCATGCCTGGGGCGTGCCCTATGTGGCCACTGCACTGGGTATCAAGCAGGTTTATCCCGGGCGCTACGAACCTGACCGTCTGGTACGCCTTTACCGTGAAGAGGGGGTGACCTTTTCGCATTGCGTGCCCACCGTGCTGCAAATGATGCTCGACAGCGAGCAAGGGCGCTGCACCGACCTGACTGGCTGGAAAATGCTGCTGGGCGGCAGTGCCCTGACCCTGGGCCTGGCGCAGCGCGCCAGCGAGCGTGGCATCCGCGTGCATTGCGGTTACGGCATGTCGGAAAGCTGCCCGCTGCTGAGCATCACCCACCTGAACGCCGACCTCCTGGCATCGCCGATGGCGCAGCAGTTGCCAATGCGCATCGAAGCCGGCGTGCCGATCGCCATGGTGGACCTGCGCATCGTCGACAGCGAGGGCGCGCAGGTGCCCCACGACGGCGAAAGCCTGGGCGAGATCGTGGTGCGTGCGCCGTGGCTGACCCAAGGCTACCTGCATGAACCGGAGCAGGGTGCAGCGTTGTGGCTGGGGGGCTGGATGCACACCGGTGACCTGGCCTGCATCGACGCGGCGGGCGTGGTGCGCATTCGCGACCGTATCAAGGATGTGATCAAGACCGGCGGCGAGTGGGTCAGCTCGGTCGCGCTGGAGAACTTCATCAGCCAGCACCCGTCCGTCGCGTCGGTAGCGGTGATCGGTATTGCTGACCCAAAGTGGGGGGAACAACCCCTGGCCCTGGTGGTCTGCTATGACGGTGAGCTGCTGGATCAACCAGCGCTGGCCCGTCACCTGCAGCCGTATGTCGACAGCGGGCAGTTGAACAAGTGGGCGATACCGCGACAGCTGCGTTGCGTGAGTGAAATCCCGAGGACCAGTGTCGGCAAGATCGACAAGAAGCGCATCCGCCTGGCTGAGCTGTAGGTTGCGACCCGGCGTCAGGGCTATCCGGCCCCGGCGCCTGGCAAGCGCGGGACGCGTCCGTTGACTACTGTTCTCTTAGGTAAAGTTGAGTAAAAGCGGCCACGGCGTAATACAGGGATCAGTATCGTGGTTTGAACTGTCCAGCCCAAAGAAGCCATTGATGAACACACTTCCGTCGCAGCCAAGCGCTGAACGCGGGGCGTTCTCCAGTTTCGAGGCGTGTCGCAATACCCAGCATGGCCCCGTGGTGATCCTCGCTTCGGGCGCATCCGCCAGGCATTTTCCGTTGGGCGAGTTCGCGCACCTGCCCATCATCGCCATGAACGGGTCGGTTGCCATGACCGCCGAACATGGCATCCGGCCGTTCTTCTACGTGTGTACCGACAAGAGCTTCCGCCTGCAACAGCCGGCCCTGTTCGCCATCGCGCTGCGCGACAGCCAGCGCCTGGCACTGTGGCCGGAACAGTATTCAGGTGCCGAGGTAGCGCCCGACGCCGAGCGTTATGCCTTGCACAAGGCCGATACGCCGGGCCTGCTCGATGGCCTGCGCGGCCACGGCGGCAGTTGTGTGTGCAACCGTGCCCTGTGGAGCAAGCGCACGCGCTCGATCGCCTTCAGCAAAGACCTGGCGCATGGCTTCTTCGATGCACGCACCGTGGCGTATGTGGCCCTGCAACTGGCCTACCACCTGGGCTTCGAAGAGGTCTTGCTGGTAGGCGTGGACCTGGACCAGGCGGTAGGCCGTTTCTATGAACAAGGCCAGGGCCCATGCTCACCGTGCGGGCTCGACCAGCATTGGGACAGCCGCATCCTGCCATCGCTGACGCTGATGGCCCGCGAGGTGGTCAACGAGCACTTCCACGTCTACAACCTGTCGGCGACCTCGCGGATACCGACCGAGCTGATACCCAAGGTCAACCTCAGTCAGGCAAGGCAGATTGCCGGCTGCGCGATTACCTGAGCAAGAAAGCGAGTGCGTGAAGGGCTGTGGATGCGTACAGTTCGCTGATCGCAACTTGCCAGGAGCCTGCTGATGTCCAGCGCCTTCACCTTCATGCCATCGCCCGTCGGCACGCTGACCCTGGTAGCCCGCGGCGACTGCCTGGCCGCCGTGCTGTGGGAACAGGAGCGGGAAAACCGCGTGCGCCTGGGGGCCTTGCACCGTAACGACCAGTCGCCGGTACTGCGGGAAGCCGCCCGCCAGCTGGGCGAGTATTTCGCCGGCAAGCGCCAGCGGTTCGAACTGGCGCTGGATTTTGCCGGTACCGAGTTCCAGCGCCAGGTGTGGGCCGCGCTGCTGGCGATACCCTTTGGCGAGACCCGCAGTTATGGCGACATCGCCCGGCAGATCGGCAACCCCAGCGCGGTACGCGCGGTGGGCGCCGCCAATGGCCGCAACCCCATCTCGATCATCGCACCGTGCCACCGGGTAATCGGCGCTTCGGGCAGCCTGACCGGGTTTGCCGGCGGGCTGGCGGCCAAGCAGTACCTGTTGGCGCTGGAGGGTCGGCAGACCTTGGCCCTGGACCTGTAATGCTTCAGCAGAACCAGCTGGCGAGCAGGCAGGCCAATACCGTCAGCGCCGAGCCAGCCAGCAGGGTGTAATGCCGGTGGGCTCGCCTGGCATGTGGCCGGACTTCACGCAGGTATTCGCCGGGCGTCGGGGCATCGGGCCGGTGGCGCAGGCCTTCGGCCACATCGGCCAGCTGGCCGTGAATGATCAAGCCGACCACGTAGTAGGTGCAGGCGTAGCTCAGCAACACCAGAAACAGATAAATCATGCGGGGTGCGGGTCCAACGGCAACGTCACGGCGCTGGCATTGGCGGTGTCCAGCAGCACCAGTCCTTCGCTGCGCTCATCCAGGCTGGCCAGCAAGCGCCCTTGGCTGTCCCAGGCGGCAGAACCACCGGCGCCGATGAATGTGTCGGCAGGGCCCACGCAGTTGGCCATCAGCACCGGCATGCCGAGCTCGCGCGCCACCTCGGGGTAATGCGCGTAGCCTTCGCGGATGCCCTTGGCGGTTTTGGCCACGCTGACCAGATACAGGTCGGCGCCGTGTTCGTGCGCTGCCGCGGCGTGCGCCATGAACATCGATTCGTAGCAGATGGCGGGTGCCAGGCGGTGCTCGCCCACTTCCAGCAGCACGTTTTGGTCGCCGGGGGTGAACCAGGGCAGCTCGTCTTCATGCAGGCGCCGCTTTGCATAGGCTTGGCGCGGCGCCCCGGGGCGGAAGATCGGCATGCCGATGCGGATGCCGTCCGGCGTCGGCAGCGGCAGGCCAACGGCAACGCTGATGCCGAGGCGGTCGCAGGCTGCCTGCAGCGGGTCGAGCCGTGCCGAACTGATCGGCAAGGCAGTCTGGCGCGCCAGGCTTGGCTCATAGCCAGTCAGCGACAGCTCAGGGAACACCACCACTTCGGCGCCAAGGGCCGCAGCCTGTTCGATGCAGGCCAGGTGGCGCTGCAGGTTACCCGGCACATCGCCCTTGATCGAGGCCAGTTGCACGGCGCATAGCTTCATGAAAAACCCTTCCCTGGTACAGGTTGAACGCCGAGCATACTACCGGCATCAACGCCTGTACCAGTGAAGGGTTTTTCAGGAAGCCGGGTGCGCGGCGAAGCGCTGGCGGAGCCAGTCGTCGTGCATGGCCTTTTCGGCGTGCAGGCGCTCGCTGCTGCTGGCGGCCCGGCCGGGGCGGCTGAGGTACATCTTGTCGCTGACCCGTTGCCGGGCTTGCTGGTCGGCTTTGCCGGCGGAATTTTTCCGGATGATCGAAACGCACCTCCACCTGCGCGGCTGGGGTGCCTTGTGCCATGCTGTTCAGTGAAAGCGCCATGAGCACGGCATATACAAGGGCGGTACGTATGAAGCACCTGCGCAATGAGTGGCGTGCAGGTCCATTTTACCCCTGGCGTGGCGCGACCAGCAGAGGACGATTGTAATGGGACGGTTTCGGCGTCTGATGGCCAACCTGCGCGGGCGGGACTTGGCAGTCGGCGATATCCATGGTCACTTCCAGCGGCTGAAACACTGCCTGGATGCGGTAGGGTTCGATCCGGCCGTGGATCGCCTGTTCAGCGTAGGTGATCTGGTCGACCGTGGGCCGGACAGCGAGGCGGCGCTGGAATGGCTGGCGCAGCCCTGGTTCCATGCCGTGCAAGGTAACCATGAGGCCCTGGCGATTACCCGCGTGCGCGGCGGGCGACTCGACCTGGACATGTACCGCGCCGCTGGGGGCAGCTGGTTTCTTGACTTGCCGCGGGCCGAACAGTTGCCTTTCGTGCAGCGTTTCGAGCAACTGCCGATTGCGATAGAGGTTGAAAGTGCAGCAGGCCTGGTAGGCCTGTTGCATGCAGACAGCCCATTTGCCGAATGGGCAGAATTGCGGAGCTGGCTGGAACTGGATGACAACCCCGAAGTACGTGAAGTGTGCCAGTGGTCGCGGCGGCGACTGAAGTTTGGCGACACCCGGCCGGTGAACGGCCTGCGTGCCTTGCTGGTCGGCCACACACCGGTGCTGGAGGCCAAGCAGTTGGGTAATGTCTGGCATCTGGACACGGGTGGCTGGGCCAGCGGCCATTTCACCTTGATGGACATGCGCACGCTGAAACTGGTCAGCCCCAGGCCAGGTGAAACAGCAACGCCGCAGCCAGCAGCACCAGCATGAGCCCTGAGGCCCGTTCCAGCCACCCCAGGCTGCGGGCGAAACGCCGCAGTACCCGTGGGTTGCCGATGGCCAAGGCAACCAGCAGGTCCCATAGCAGCACGATGCTGAACATCCACAGCGCGTAGGCTGCTTTCCAGCCGGCGCTGGCGCTGACCACCATGCTGGCCAGGCTGGCATAGAACAGCGCGTTCTTGGGGTTGAGCAGGCCGGACAGCAAACCCATGCCCAAGCCATGCCACCAGCCTTGCACAGCCTGCTTGCCCGTTGCCGCGCTCATGCTGGTTTGCCCGGCATGGCGCAGGAACAGCACACCGATGTACAGCAGGTAGCTGGCACCGGCCAACTGCAGAACCATGAACAGAAAGGTGCCTTCCTGAAGCACCGAAAGGCCGGTAAAGGCCATGACGATGAACGCGCCGTTGGCCAGGGCAATACCCAGGCACGCGCCGCTGGCGATGCGCCAGCCGCTGTTGATCGATGAGCGCGCGACCAGGAAGAAATCCGGGCCGGGCGAGAGCAGGGCGAGGAAGTGGGCGAGGGCGATGATCAGGAATTGTTGCATGGGGGCGGCTCTTGCGGAAAAGCCGCAGTCTGCCCAGCTGCGCACAAGCCGTATTGAACAATATTGCATGCTCCTACAGGCTTTCAGTCAGCCCGATACTGCCCCGGCGTCATGCCCACATGGGCCTTGAATACCCGCTGGAAATGGCTCTGGTCGGCAAATCCCAGCTGATAGGCCACCTCCGCCAGCGCCTGCCCCTCACCGAGCATCTGCCGCCCCCGGTTGACCCGGGCATTGAGCAGGTAGGCATGCGGAGTAAACCCGGTGGCCGCCCGAAATGCTCGGATCAGCTGATAGCGCCCGAGTTCTGCCTCCCTGGCCAGCAGTTCAAGGCTCAAGTGCGCAGGGTCCATGCCTTCGACGCGTGCGAGCAACCCGTTCAACGCGCTCGCCCCCAGCCCCGGCGCCGCCAGCAGCGGTGCATGTGCGCGACAGTCCAGGTCACCCAGAAAAGCAATCAGCGCTGCATCCTTCTCAGCGTTGCTGGCACCGGAAAACAGCACCCGGTTCATCTCGCAGAATTGTCGATACACCGCTGGCTCCCGGCAGATACGTGCCGGGGCTGACGTGTCGGCGACGTCCAGCCCGGACTCACGGCGCAGCTGCGTCAGCCAGTGGGCATCCACATGCAGCATCTGGTAGCTCCAGGCATGCCCGGGCGCGGGGTTGCAGGCATGTACGCGGTGGGCAGGTACCAGCACCAGCGTACCGGGCGTCAGGCGTTCCTGGCCGTTACCGGCACCGGTGAAATGGCTATGACCGGCATCCACCGCACCGATCGAAAACGTCGGGTGGCTGTGGGCCTTGTAGCAGGCACGGCTGTGGCAGGCGCGGCGGCTTTCGACGTGCGGCAGGGCCGGGTCGCGCCACAGGGCGGCTTGGGAAGGGGGCATCAGGCTGTCCTCGATAGCGCCGGAAGATTAACAGCTGCGGCGTACCCGTACAGTTTTTATCGCTGGCTGTAGCTTGACCGCAAGGCCCTCGACACGCCGAAATAGACGGCTGTTGTCAAAGGAAAACAAGAATGGACCTTTCAAGCCTGCTGCTCTTCATCCCCGCCTGCTTTGCCCTGAACATGGCTCCGGGGCCGAACAACCTGCTGTCACTGCACAACGCCAGCCGCTACGGCCTGCGCACGGCCTGCGTGGCCGGTGGCGGACGTATTGTCGCCTTCAGCGGCATGATCGCCCTGGCGGCCATGGGCCTGGCGGTGGTACTGCATACCAGCGAATACCTGTTCCTGGCCATCAAGGTGGTGGGTGCGGCGTACCTGTTCTACATCGCCTGGCAACTGTGGCGTGCGCCGGTGGGCGAGGCCGTGGTCGCCGCTGATCACCCGCGCGGCACCTGGCGCCTGGCACGCCAGGAGTTCTGGGTCGCGGCCGGCAACCCCAAGGCCATCCTGATCTTCACCGCCTTCCTGCCGCAATTCGTCTCGGTTGGCAGCGCTACCCCGGTAAGCGAGCAGTTCCTGTGGCTGGGTGTGCTGTTCCTGCTGCTGGAGTGGGCCGCGATCGCGATCTACGGGGGGCTTGGCGCCTACATGCAACGCTGGTTCAGCCAGCCTGGCCCGCGTCGGTTGTTCAATCGGGTCAGCGCCTCCCTGCTGGGCTGCGCTGGCCTCGGCTTGCTGGCTGCACGGCGCTAGAACTGCCAGCGGACCCCCAGGTTGACGCCGCTGGCTTCCTGCTGGCGGCTGTCCAGGTTGGCGCTGTACTGCACGCCGCCATGCAGGCTCAGCGCTTCGCTGACCTGCGCCACCACGCCGCTTTCCAGTTGCACGGAGGTATAGCGGTAGTCGGTCTTGATCTTGTCGGCGCCATCGAAGGTCAGGGTGTCACGGCCACCATCACCGTGCCACAGGTTGACCTGCGCATAGGGCTGCAGCCGCCGCCCGCTGCTGCCGGTAAATGCACCCTGCAGGCGCACGCCAAGGCGGCCGGTCAGCTCGACCTGAGCGTCATGGCTGATGTGCGAGACGCTGTCGCTGGCGCTGTCGAGCGAGACCTTCTGTGCGATCAGCTGGGCTTGTGGCTCCAGCGTCCAGCGTTCGGACAAGGCGATGGGGTAGCCGGATTCCAGCGAAGCGGTCCAGGCATGGCCATCGATGTTCAGCTTGTCACCGCGGTGCGAGCGCGCCCGGCCATCGAGGCGGGAGTACTGCAATACCGCATCCAGGTACGCGCCTTGCGGGTCGACCAGCGTCCAGTAGGCGCCCACGCTGTCGCCATCGAGTTTCAGGTCACCGACGCTGCGGTCGTGCATGGCCAGTGCGAAACCTTTGATGTCGGCATCCAGCCGGCTATGGCTGACGTAGAAACCCACGTGTTGGCGGTATCCGTTGTCGCCAACCTTGGCATACACGTCCTGGCCAACCTTGAAACCGTACAGGTCACCATCCAGGCTCGGGCTGACCGTGCCGCTCCACTGCTGGCGCAGGCTGCCACCGTAGGCCTGGCCCCAGCTGGCGGGCAGGGTGCCTTCGCCTTGCAGCAGCAGCTGATCGCCCTGGCGCTGGTGGAAAGTGCCCAACGCCTGGCGGGCGATGATTGCGGCGCCCCTTGGCGCAGCGGCATACACCGGAACTTCAGGCCGATACAGTGGCAGGCTCTCACCTTGAACCGCTGCGGGCAGCTCGATCTGGCCGGGCGCAGGCGCCGCGACAGGCGGGGTGGGAATCGGTTGCGCAGGCTGGGTCGGGTCTTCTGGTTGCGGAGCGGGAGCGGGTGCTGCGACCAAGGTCGAGCGCAGGTAGAAGCTCTCAGCATCCCTGAACAAACGATAGTCATATGCGCCGGCTGATAGCCTCTGCGTCTGCACGAATGCTGTTGGCGTGCTGGTGGCACCGTCCCGTGCTTCGACGACCAGGATCCCCTTTTGCGGAGTTGCCGCGCCTGTGCCACCAAAATTGTCGACAAGCAACTGGGTGGAGCCGTTGATGGCGCCACCGCTGACCACCAGCCGGTCAGAGGCCGCGCCATCACCGGCCAGCACGCTGTTCAAGCGCAGGGTGCCATTGTTGCCGCTGTAGTTGCCCTCGATAGTCAGGCGGCCTTGGGCATCGTTGCCACGACTGAGGTCGATGATGCCAGCGTTTTCAACCGTCGCCTTGTTGCCGCTCTGGGCGCTGGCGATACTGCCTGTGCTGCTGAACAGTCGGCTGCTCGCATCGATCTGCAAGGTGCCGGTGCCGGTGGCAGGTATTACCCGAGGTTCGCTGGCGCCCAGATCACCCAGTTTCAAGGTGTCGTCGAGGGCCAGCTGGCTGCCCTGGCTGAGCTTGATGGTTTCCCAGTTGATGTACAGCGCGCCTTTACCGACCTGGCTGTTTACAAAGGTCAATATGTCCGTGCCAGTACCGCCGTCGAGGGTGACAGACGAGGCTACCAGGTCAATGGCACTGACCGTGGCAGTGTCGTCGTCATTGCCCATGTCGACTCGCCCACCCATGTCGACCCGCCCGATGGTGCCACCCAGCCACTTGAAGACATCGTTGCCCGCACTTGCCAATACGTTGCCTTGCACGCTGCCGCCGCTGATGGTGATGGTGTCCACGCCACCGCTGGTGCTGATGTTGCCGCCGATGGTGCCGCCCAGAATGACGATGGTGTCGTTGCCAAAGCCGCTGACCACGTTGCCGACCACGGTGGTACTGCCCCCGGGCGCTTCGGACATTTCCAGGAAGTTGTCTGCAAGCTTCAGGTCTATCCGGCCAATGCTGCCGCCTTTGAACCTGGCAGTGTCGCCATCTTCGAAAGCGCCCCTGATGGTGCCGCCGGTCATGAGGAATGTGTCCATGTCGCCGCCCTGGTTCAACGACCCCAGGGTGCCGCCCTCCATTCTGAACGCGTCCCGACCATTGCCTTGCTGCAACGACAGAACCGTGCCGCCGCTGATGCTGACCGCATCGTCGTCGGCGGTCTGCACGATCGCGCCCAGGCTGTCGCCCGGTACGACCGTCAAGGATTGGGACTGGGCCAGCAAAGGCAGTGTCAGTAGAGGAAGTGCTACAGGCAGCAGCAGGCGAGGGCAGCGCATAGGCAGGTCTCCGGGTCCATTAGAGGGTCCACTACCTGAAGCGACGCCATCGGGGAGGCTTCGGCCCTGCCTGACTTGTATGGAATACGCGGAGAAGGGACAACTGGCAAAAATGCTAGGTGGCCCTGGGCTATCAGTCGCGGTAGAACGTTTGCACCAGGTGATAGCCGAACTTGCTCTTGATTGGCCCGTGCACTACACGCAAGGGCTTCTTGAAGATGATCTGGTCGATGGCGCCAACCATCTGGCCAGGACGAACCTCGCCCAGGTCGCCGCCACGCTTGCCCGAAGGGCAGATGGAAAACTTTTTCGCCAGCACATCGAACGCCTCGCCGTTGGCGATGCGCTGCTTGAGCTTTTCGGCTTCGTCAGCGGTCTTGACCAGGATGTGGCGGGCTTGGGCTTTCATGGGATACCTGTGCATCGGGGTGCAAAAAAGGGGCGCATTATGCCTGATCTGATCAGCCCGAGGCCATCCATGGCGGGGGCGATCCCTGTGAACGGGTGGCGCTTACTCGACGGTGGCCTTTTGCACGTCCTGTGACGCCGACCACACGCGGTAGCGCACCTCCACATCCTTTGGCACATACACAACCACAGGCAGCTTGCTGTTGTAGCGCAGCATGAAGCCTTCACCCACCACCGGCACGAAGGCTTCGGTCTGCTTGCCGTCCGGGCAGGTCATCAGCGTGCTGAGCGGGCCGCTGACCTTGTCCAGGCGGTAGTAGTTGTAGCCCCAGCCTTCCAGGGTACGTTGCTCAAGGCTGCCGCCCAGGCGCTGCTGATTGCAGTCCACCTTCAACGTCTTGCCCGCAAGAATTTCCACTTGGTAGGCCGACTCGTCGGCCTGCGCCGGCAGGTGGATGACCTGCCGGGTGAAGCCTTTTTCTGCCTCGGGGTAGGGCGCGACGTCCTTCAGGCTGGCTGCCATCGCCGGAGCGGCGGCAGCCAGGGTCAGGGCCAGAATCGCGGTGATCGGGGTTGGGCGCATAGGGCCTCCTTGCAGATAAACGAATGCAAGGCCGCTGCCAGGCCCAGGCCACCCATCATTGGGCCAACCAGCCACCATCGACGTTCCAGGCAGCACCGCGGACCTGGCTGCCGGCCTCGCTACAGAGGAATAGTACCAGCTCACCCAAGTGCTCGGGAGTGACGAAAGCCAGCGAAGGCTGCTTTTCTGCCAGCAGATCGTGCTGCGCTTGCAGCGGATCGCCGCCATTGGCAGCACGATCGTCGATCTGCTTCTGCACCAGCGGGGTCAGTACCCAGCCCGGGCAGATGGCGTTGCAGGTGACATGGCTGGTTGCGGTTTCCAGGCCCACCACCTTGGTCAGGCCGATTACGCCATGCTTGGCTGCCACATAAGCCGCCTTGCCGGTCGAGCCTACCAAGCCATGCACCGAGGCAATATTGATGATGCGGCCCCAGTTGCGTGTGCGCATGCCCGGCAAGGCCAGGCGTGTGCCATGGAACACCGCGGACAGGTTGAGGGCGATGATCTTGTCCCAGCTTTCCAGCGGGAACTGCTCGACCGGCGCCACATGCTGGATGCCGGCGTTGTTGACCAGGATGTCGACGCCGCCGAACTCGCGTTCGGCCAGCGCGAACAACGCCTCGATCTGGGCCACGTCCGACAAATCCGCCGGGTGATGCAGCACCTTGACCCCGTGCCGGGCGATTTCGGCCAGTGCCGGGGCCGGGTCGCCAAAGCCGTTGAGCAGGATGTTTGCGCCCGCCCGGGCCAGCACCTGTGCAATCCCCAGGCCGATGCCGCTGGTGGAGCCGGTAATGAGTGCAGTCTTGCCTTGAAGTGCCATGCAAACGCTCCTTTGGTTCAAGCTTTCAGTCAGGCACCACGCGGGCTGTGCCGCCCACTCAACCTCGTGGGTCGAATGCCTCGCGCAGTGCATCGCCAATGAACACCAGCAGCGACAGGATCACCGCCAGCGCGAAGAACGCGGTAAAGCCCAGCCACGGGGCCTCCAGATGCTCCTTGCCCTGGGTCACCAGCTCACCGAGCGAAGCACTGCCAGCCGGCATGCCGAAGCCGAGAAAGTCCAGCGCGGTGAGTGTGGTAATTGCCCCGGTCAACATGAATGGCACATAGGTCAGCGTGGCATTCATGGCATTGGGCAAAATGTGCCGCACCATCACCTGGTTGTCGCTCAAACCCAGCGCGCGGGCAGCCTTCACATACTCCAGGTTGCGCCCGCGCAGGAACTCGGCACGCACCACATCGACCAGGGTCAACCAGGAAAACAGCGCCATGATCCCCAGCAGCCACCAGAAGTCCGGCTCGACAAAACCGCTGAGGATGATCAGCAGATACAGTACCGGCAACCCCGACCACACCTCCAGCAGGCGCTGGCCCAGCAAGTCGACCCAGCCGCCGTGGTAGCCCTGCAGCGCACCGGCGGTCACGCCGATCAGCACGCTGACCGCGGTCAGGGCAAAGGCGAACAGCAACGATACCCGCGTGCCATACAGCACCCGCGCCAGCACATCGCGGCCCTGGTCATCGGTGCCCAGCCAGTTGCTCGTGCTGGGCGGGCTGGGGGTGGGTACCTGCAGGTCATAGTTGGGGGTGTCGGCACTGAACGGGATGGGCGCGAACAGCATCCAGCCGCCCTGGTCTGCGATCAACTGGCGCACATAGGCGCTGCGGTAGTCGGGCTGGAACGGCAGCTGCCCGCCAAACTGCTGCTCGGTGTAGCGCTTGAACGCTGGCACGTACAGCTGGCCCTTGTAACCCAGTAGCAGTGGTTTGTCGTTGGCCACCAGCTCGGCGCCCAGGCACAACAGCAGCAGGCCGGCAAACACCCACAGTGAAACCCAGCCCAGGCGGTTGCGGCGAAAGCGTTGCAGGCGACGGCGCGATACCGGCGAAAGCATCAGTGCGCCCTCGTGTCGAAGTCGATGCGCGGGTCCAGCAGGGTGTATGAGAGGTCACCGATCAGTCGGATCAGCAGGCCGGCCAGGGTGAAGATGAACAGCGTGCCGAACACCACCGGGTAATCCCGGGACACGGCGGCGTCGTAGCTCATGCGGCCCAGGCCATCGAGCGAGAAGATCACCTCGATCAGCAACGAGCCGGCAAAGAACACCGTGATCAGCGCCTGCGGCAGCCCGGCCACCACCAGCAGCATGGCGTTGCGCAGCACGTGGCCATACAGCACCCGGCGCTCGCTGAGGCCCTTGGCCCGGGCGGTAACCACGTACTGCCGGGCAATCTCGTCGAGGAAGGCGTTTTTGGTCAGCAGCGTCAGGGTGGCGAAACCGCCGATCACCAACGCCCCGACCGGCAGCACCAGGTGCCAGAAGTAATCGGCCAGCTTGCCCAGCAGGCTGAGCTGGTCGAAGTTGTCGGAAACCAGGCCGCGCACCGGGAACCAGTTCAGTGACGTGCCGCCGGCGAACAGCACGATCAGCAGCAGGGCGAACAGGAACGAGGGCAGGGCGTAGCCGACCACGATCAATGCGCTGCTCCAGGCATCGAAACGGCTGCCGTGGCGTACCGCCTTGCGGATGCCCAGCGGGATCGACACCAGATAGGTGATCAGCGTGGCCCAGAAGCCCAGGGACAGGGTTACCGGCAATTTGTCGAGGATCAGGTCGGTGACCTTGGCGCCGCGGAAGAAGCTGTTGCCGAAGTCCAGCCGGGCATACTGGCCGAGCATCAGCCACAGGCGCTCTGGCGCGGATTTGTCGAAACCGTACTGGCGCTTGATTTCTTCGAGCAGTTTCGGGTCCAGGCCACGGGTGGCCCTGGACTCGCTGTGCACCCTCTCGACCCGCGCCCCGGGTGCGCCGCCACCAAGGCCCTGCAGGCGCGCCACCGCTTGTTCCACCGGGCCACCGGGCGCCGCCTGGACGATGGCGAAGTTGACCAGCAGGATGGCCAACAGCGTCGGGATGATCAGCAACAGGCGACGCAGCAGGTACGAGGTCATGGCGAGGGCTTCCGGCGTTCGGCCATTTGCGCGTTGGTCAGCGCGGTGGGGCTGACCTCCCACCAGGTGTCCAGACCTTCGTCATAGGTGGCTTGCACCTTGGGCAGGCCGAAGCGGTTCCACCAGGCAGTGGAGCTGCCTGGGGGATAGTAGTTGGGGATCCAGTAATAATTCCATTGCAGCACCCGGTCCAGGGCACGGGCGTGGTGCAGCATGTCGGCCTGGGTATCGGCACGCACCAGGCCGTCGACCAGGCGGTCCACGGCTGGGTCCTGCAGCACCATCAGGTTGTTCGAGCCAGGGTCGTGGGCCGCCGCCGAGCCAAAGTAGTTGTACAGTTCGGCACCCGGCGACAGGGTCACCGGGTAGCCCGTGACGATCATGTCGTAGTCGCGGGCCATCAGGCGATTGACGTACTGGGCCGCGTCGACGTTGCGGATGTTCAGGGTTACGCCGATCTGTGCCAGGTTGCGCTTCCATGGCAGCAGCAGGCGCTCCAGCCCCGCCTGGCCGTTGAGGAAGGTGAACGTCAGCGGCGTGCCCTTGTTGTTCACCAGGCGGTCACCTTCCGGGTGCCAGCCCGCTTGTTCGAGCAGGTCCAGCGCCTGTAGCTGCTGTTTGCGGATGATGCCTGAACCATCGGTAACCGGTGCGCTGAACACAGTGGTGAACACCTCGTCGGGCACCTGCCCGCGTAGCGGCTCGAGCAGCTGCAGCTCGCCGGCGTCCGGCAGCTGGCGGGCCGCCAGCGGGGTGTTGGAGAACACGCTCTGCTGGCGGATATACAGGTTGCGCATCATCTGCCGGTTGCTCCACTCGTAGTCCCACAGCAGGCCCAGCGCCTGGCGCACGCGCCGGTCCTTGAACTGCGGCTGGTCGAGGTTGAACACGAAGCCCTGGGCCACCTGCGGCTTGGCCGGGCCCAGGTGGGCACGCTGCAGCCGGCCATCATCCAGCTGGGCCCCGTTGTAACCTGACGTGTAGGCAGTGGCAGAAAACTCGCGGTTGTAGTCGTAACCGCCGCCTTTCAGCACCTGGCGCGCGACTTCGGTGTCGCCGAAGTACTCGATGCGCAGCTTGTCGAAATTGTAGCGGCCGCGGCTGGTGGGCAGGTCGCGCGCCCACCAGGCCGGGTCGCGTTCGAAGGTGATGCTGCGGCCGTTGTCGATCCGCCCGATGCCGTACGGCCCGCTGCCGACGGGTTTGTCGAAGCCGGCACCATTGGCGAAATCGCGCTGCTGCCAGTCGTGTTCGGGCAGCACCGGCAGGCTGGCGAGGTCCAGCGCCAGGGTGCGGCCGTGGTCGGGCTTGAAGTCGAAGCGCACGCTGCGCGGGCCTTCCACAGTAACGCCGGTAACGTCGGCGAATTGGGTGCGGTATTTGAGGCTGCCCTTGCTCATCAGCAAGTCGAAGGTGAAGCGCACGTCTTCGGCCCGCACCGGCTTGCCATCGGCGAAGGTGGCCCGCGGGTCGATTTCAAAACGCAGCCAGGCGTCATCCGGGCCGCGCTCCATGCGCCGGGCGATCAGGCCGTAAACGGTATAGGGTTCATCGAACGAGCGCACGGCCAGCGGGGCATAGAGCAGGCCGTCGACTTCGCTGACGCCGATACCTTTGTCGATGTACGGCAGAATGTGGTCGAACTGGCCGATTTCGATGGCCGAGCGGCGTAGGATGCCGCCTTTGGGGGCGTTGGGGTTTACGTAGTCGAAGTGCTGGAAGCTGCTGGTGTAGCGGGGGGCTTCGCCGTAGACGGTGAGGGCGTGGGTGGGTGCAGCCTGGCTATGGAGCGAAAAACAAAGCAGGAACAGGTAGCACAGGACCAGTGGGAGCGGGTTCACCCGCGAAAGCGCCAGATCAGGCAACGACGTTGCGTGAACGGACGCATTCGCGGGTGAACCCGCTCCCACAGGGGACATGAGCCGCTTCTGGCTACTTAGTCCTGGCGGCTGGTCACTTCCAGCAGGTGGTAGCCGAACTGGGTCTTCACCGGGCCTTGCACGGTGTTGACCGGGGCGCTGAAGACCACGGTGTCGAACTCCTTGACCATCTGGCCTGGGCCGAACGAACCCAGGTCACCGCCCTGGCGGCTGGACGGGCAGGTGGAATTGGCTTTGGCGATTTCAGCGAAATCGGCACCCGCTTCGATCTGGGCTTTGAGTTCGTTGCACTTGTCTTCGCTGGCAACGAGGATGTGGCGGGCGGTTGCACGGGCCATGGGTACTGCTCCTTGGGGTAAAAAAGCCAAGCCTAGCGCACTTGTCCGGGGTATGTCTCGCCAGGCTTGCAACCTTTGTTTACAGTTTTTGTGCTGCCTCGCGCAACAGGGTTTCGGTGGAGGCCCAGCCCAGGCAGCCGTCGGTGATCGACACGCCATATTTCAGCGCGCCCTTGCCCAGCGCCTGGCAGCCATCGAACAGGTGCCCCTCGATCATCACACCGACCAGCGAACGGTCACCGGCCAGGCGCTGCGCCAGCACATCGTTGAACACGGCTGGCTGGCGCGCCGGGTCCTTGGCGCTGTTGGCATGGCTGCAATCGACCATGATCCGCGGCTGCAGGCCGGCCTTGGCCAGTGCCTGGCGGGCTATGGCGATGCTGTCGGCATCGTAGTTCGGGCCCTTGTGGCCCCCGCGCAGCACCAAATGGGTGTCCGGGTTGCCCAGGGTCTCGATGATTGCCGGATGGCCCTGCGCATCCATGCCGAAGTGGCGGTGCGGATGGGCGGCGCTGCGCATGGCATCGCTGGCGATGGCGATGCCGCCGTCGGTACCGTTCTTGAAGCCGACCGGCAGTTCCAGGCCACTGACCATTTCGCGGTGAATTTGCGATTCGGTGGTACGCGCACCAATTGCGGCCCAGGCCAGCAGGTCATCGAAGTAACCGGCGGCCATCGGTTGCAGCAGCTCGGTAGCGACCGGCAGACCGCGCTCGATCATGTTCAGCATCAGCCCGCGGGACAGGGCGATGCCGGCGTGCATGTCGTCGCTGCCATCCAGGTGCGGGTCGTAGGCCAGGCCTTTCCAGCCCACCGTGGTGCGCGGCTTTTCGACGTAGGCGCGCATCACCAACAGCAGCTTGTCGTCGACTTCACGGCTGAGGGCGGCCAGGCGATCGGCGTATTCCAGGGCCGAGCGCGGGTCGTGGATCGAGCAGGGGCCGACGATCACCAGCAGGCGCTCATCGCGGCCTTCGAGGATGTCGCGGATGGCCTGGCGATGGGCATGGACTTGCTGGGTGAGCTCGCTGGACAGCGGCATCTGCTGCTTGAGCAGGTGCGGGCTGGGCAGGCGCAGGCTGACAGTGCTGTTGGCGGCTTGTGGCTGGGTCAGGGGCAGGGCGAGGCTGGAGGCTTGCATGGCGTTTTTCCCTGGGCGGACGGCGGGTTCTGGCCCGCGCTGTCGGCCCTATCGAGGTGTTCGACAAATCGTTGAATGCGGATTGACTGCTGCGTTGCCACCTGTGGAATTCCGAACGGAGGCGGCAGGCTGGCCCGAACGGGATTGGCTAAATCGCCAGGCGGAGGTGCTTGCGTAGTAATAAGTGGCGTAGTTCATGAATCTGTCCTCAATCTGAATCGGTAATGTGCAAAGGCCTGAAAAGCAAAACCCCCGGTCGGGGAGCCGACCGGGGGTTGAGTA
>NZ_JABMCW010000093.1:0-17866 GCF_013179705.1 Pseudomonas sp. CM25
GTGGGCCTTCCCTTGTTATTTTTATAATTTCGGCTTGGGCCGGCGGCCCTTTGCTGCAACAGTTGCCCGTGGCCAAGTCTCGCTGGCAGGGCCCGGTGCCGACAATAGGGGCACCGGGTTTATTTCGGTTACCGGATGCTTCAGCGCTGAACACCTGCCAGCACCGCACGCGCTGCCGCCTGCCTGGCCACCAGCGGCCGGCCACGGTTGAACCAGGCGGCCAGCGCCGGCAACAGGAAGATTGCCCCCAGCACGTTGACCAGGAACATGAACGACAGCAGCACGCCCATGTCGGCCTGGAACTTCAGCGGCGCGAAGGCCCAGGTGCAGACGCCGATGGACATGGTCAGCGCGGTGAACACCGCCGCCGTGCCACGTTGACACATGGCCTGATAGAACGCCTCGCGCAGGTCCGCACCGGCCTGCATCTCGTGCTGGATACGCTCGTACAGGTAGATGCCGTAATCGACCCCCACCCCGACCCCCAGCGCCATCACCGGCAGCGTGGCGACCTTCAGGCCAATGCCCAGCAGCGCCATCAGCGCATTGCAGAGGATGGCGACGATCGCCAGCGGCACCAGGATGCACAGCACAGCCCGCAGCGACAGGAACGTCAGCCAGCAGAACAGCGCCACCGAGCCGAACAACGCGCCCAGCATGATGACCTCGGCACGCTTGACCGCTTCGTTGGAGGCGGCCATGACGCCGACGTTGCCCCCGGCCAGCAGGAAGTCGACCTTCGGCGTGCGCACAGCGTCGATGATCCGCCGTGCTTCATTGATCGCGTGGCTGATGGTGGCGCCCTCATGATCGCTGAGGAACACCAGGATCTGCATCTGCTGGCAGCCTTCGGTGACCAGGCCGTCGTCGGGCATGTAGGCCCGCGCGCCCTGGCTAAGGCCACGCGCGGAACCGGGGATGGCTGCCCAGCGCGGGTTGCCCTCATTGTTACCGGCGATCACCCGCTTGCCCATGCCCGCCACGCTTTGCACCGACTGCACGCCGCTGACCGCGCGCATGCGAAAATCAAAGGCTTCCACCGCGCGCATCACCTCTGGCGACAGGCAACCCTCTTCGGTGCCTTTGACCTCGGCAAACACCGACAGCACATCCAGGCCGATCGAATAGCTGCTGATGATGCGGGCGTTGTCCTGGTTGTAGCGCGAGTCGGCGCGCAGCTCCGGCGCGCCGGCGCCGATATCGCCCACGGCCAGGTCCCGCGCCTTCCAGGCGCCTGCTACCAGCAGCGCCAGGCTCAAGCCGAACACCACCAGCGCCGGGCCCGGTTCGGCCAGCGCTGAAAGCCGCCACCACAGGCGGTGACGGCCGGCCCGGGCGGCCTGGGCCTGGCGCAGCGAGGCGGGCTCGAGGTGCAGCCAGGAGAGGATGATCGGCAGCATCAGCTTGTTGGTGACGATCATCAGCATCACGCCAATGCAGGCGGTGACGCCCAGTTCATGCACGATAGGGATATCGATCAGCATGATCACCCCGAAACCCAGGGCGTTCATCAGCAGCGCCAGCGAACCTGGGATGAAGATCTTGCAGAATGCCGAGTGGGCCGCCTGCAGCGAACTGGCGCCGGCCACCACGTCCTGTTTCCAGGCGTTGGTCATCTGCACGGCATGCGACACGCCGATGGAAAAGATCAGGAATGGCACCAGGATCGACATCGGATCGATGCCCAGCCCCAGCAGCGGCAGCAAACCCAGCAACCACACCACCGGCAGCAGCGCCACCAGCAGCGCCACCAGGGTCAGGCGCCACGACCGGGCATACAGCCACAGTAACAGCGCGGTGATGGCGAAGGCGATCACGAAGAAGCCGACCACGGTGTTCAGGCCTTCCACCACGTCGCCCACCAGTTTGGCAAAACCGACGATGTTGATCTCGATGTCGGCGTTGGCGTACTTGTGGCGGATCGCCTCGAGGTGCTCGGCCACTGCAGCGTAATCGACCGCCTTGCCGGTTTGCGGATCGATGTCCTGCAGGTCGGCGCGCACCATCGCCGATTTCAGGTCGTTGGCCACCAGCCGGCCGACCTGCCCGGCCGCAGCGGCATTGCTGCGCACCTGGGCCAGGTCCTCGGCGCTACCGTTGAAACGCGGCGGCACCACCACGTCACCGTAGAAGCCATCCTCGGTGATCTCGATGTAGCGCACGTTGGCGGTGAACAGCGAGGTGACACTGGCGCGGTTCACCCCGGAGATGAAAAACACATCGTCGGTGACATTGCGCAGGGTATCGAGAAATTCCGGGTTGTACAGGTCGCCCTCGCCCTTCCAGCGCACACTCACCAGAAACCGGTTGGCACCCGTGAAATACTGGCTGAAGCGCAGGAAATTGACCATGTAGGCATGGCGTACCGGGATCTGCTTGTTGAACCCCGGGTCAAGCTGGGTATGGGTGGCGCTGTAGCCCAGGCCCAGGGTCAGCACTACGAACAACAGCAGCAAGCCCTTGCGGCCTTTCATCAAGCCGTTGGCGGTGGCCTCGACGCAACGCGCCACGCCAGTCTGTGCCTTACTCATCGGAACGCCTCTTGTTTATCCAGCGTGGCCAGGTTGCCCGCCGGCTCCACGAAAACCCCCTGCTCGCCCCCCAGCAACAGCCGTGAACCGACCATGGTTGCCGAGGTGAGGGTGCCGTGCCCGGCGATCCGGGTGGCGCTTGCCAGCTCGCCCCTGGCATCCAGGCGAACTACCGAACTGCCAGCGCCGACGATCACCAGGCCACCGCCAGGCAAACGGGCGTGGCCGTACAGCGGTAGCGCATTGCCCACCTGGACCTGGCGCCAGTGCTCGCCGAAGTCGTGGCTGACAAACACATGCCCGCGCATGCCGTAGGTAACCCAGTCGCTGGCGCTGAGGCGCACGATGCCGAACAGCGAGCCGTTGTAGAACGCCGGCAAGGCCTGCCAGTGCGCACCGGCGTCGCGGCTGCGCAGCACCAGGCCTTGTTCGCCGACCAGCATGCGCCGGCCGTCCTCACCGCCGTCCATGCCGTTGAGATGGGCGCTGTCGATGTCCAGCGCCAACGGCCGCCAGGTCGCCCCGGCGTCATCGGACTGGTAGAACTTGCCGAAGCTGCCATAGGCCAGCACCCTGTCGGCACTGGCCGCCCACACCCCCAGCAGGGGCTCGCCGAGCTGGTCGTCGTGGCGCACCTCGCGCCAGTGCTGGCCGGCATCGTCAGAGCGCAGGATCCAGCCGTCATGGCCGACCGCAAGCAGGCGCTGGCGGTCGAGGGCCACCACGGCAGTCAGGGCAACTTCGCGCTGCGGCTCGACCACCGCAGGCTGCCAGCTGGCGCCCTGGTTGTCGCTGAACAGGATGCTGCCGCGCTCACCCACGGCCAGCACGCGCGGTTCGAGGGCGAGCAAAGCGTTGACCTGCACCCGGTCGGCACGCAGGGGGTCGTCGGCGGGCGCGGCTTCGGGGCGGGGCAGGAAGGTAAAGACGATGGTCAGCCCCACGAACAGGCAGACCAGATAGCCGATCACCGAGCGCATGGGCATCGCTCCTGATCGAGGGGCAGATACAACGCAGCCATGGAGCCGTTCCTCTTGTTCTTGTCAGGCGGGGGCATGAGGGGATAGTCAGTCGGGAGCGCGGCGCAAACATCGTCCAAATGGCTTAAGGTTTGGCTGTATCGACCTTTAGGCCTTCTGCGCGGGTGAACCCGTGTGCGCCCCCTGTGGGAGCCGCGCTTGCCGGCGATGGGCCGCGAAGCGGCCCCGGCAATTTATGCAACAACTTTGAAATCGTGGGCCCGCGTCGCGGCCCATCGCCGGAAAGCGCGGCTCCCACAAGTACAGCGCACGACTGGAAACCAAGATAATCCTGTGGGCACGGCTTCAGCCGCGAACACCGGAGCAACCGGTGCCATCCGCGCAATCATGCTGATAGCAACACCACAAGAGCCAAACTCGTACGTTCGCAACTGACATTTTTGCCAGTTGCCCCTCTTTTCATCCAGATGAACACTCAATCCGCCCTGCTGCTTACATCGGCTGGGCAGCGAAATCCAGCACCCAGTTGTGGTCTCTAACCGGAGAAGTTGAGATGAGCGCCAAGAAAGCCTACAGCGGAAAGGATGTGTTCAGGTGCTTCAATACAGGCGACCCCGTTACCGTCAACGGGAATGCGTACTACTGGGGGGGAGCCAACAAACGGGTCGCTTTCTTCACGCCAACGCTCGAGTATAGAAACTTCATTGAGATTGAATGGAGCAAGGTCGACAGCATCGAGTGCCTTGAAGAAACAAAGCAAAGAGTAGCGAACGATTTTTCCGAGTTTTTCAAGAGAGGCTGGCGGCTGGTGAAGACCAGCTACCACGACAAACTCCATACCCTCCCTCACCCACTCCTGACCGAGCATAGTTTCGATAAAATTTCGTCCTTCTTTCAGATCGGCAAGGTTTCAATGCGTGACGCCTCAAGAGCTGTATTCATCAACGATGATGACGTCGAAGCATTGAAAGCCAAAATTGCCAACCCCTGGTTTTCAAATAGACTTACCACAGGTTTTTACCCAGACCAAAAATTAAACTACGTGTTCTTTTTCCTAGGCGAAAACACCCCACCACCTGACTTCGTGGACATGGAAGCCACCCGATACCAGGCATTCGTGCATGAAATAGCACCTGATTTTGTTCTTGAACTACCCGGTATCACCCCTCCGCTTACGGTCGAGCCTGCCGTTGAACCTGCCATAGCGCCCGACCTGCTGGCCGAGCTGCCCAGCATGACAGGCTTCGAGCACAGCGCGTTGGGCACCGGTGATTGCGTTTGGGCAAGCCCCTGCCATGTGCTGGCGGACCGGGACCTGCAGCTGGACGAAACCGTTCATGTCTGGGCCGTCGACCCCATCGATGGGCGCGTGCTGAAAACCGTCTCGCTAACAGCGACCGAAGCCAACAAGGCCCGCGTGGCCTGGCCTGTTGCGTTGGTCAAGGCGATCCAGGCCGACGAGACGCTGGTCGAAGGTTCCGTGCTGCTACAGGCCGGGCATCTCTCGAACGACGCCGAACTGACCGAAAACACCGATGCCCCCACCTCGCAAACCTTCACGGGGTACAACAACATCGAGAAAAGCCAGGTCGACCGTTTGTGGGCATTTGATACGCATTGCAGGCTGCTCAGCAACCTTCCGTTCAAGGCCAATCAGGTCTGTGCACTTACGCTTCCAGATGCAGCGCCGTCCCTGGGAGATCGTGCATGCATCCAAGTACGCCACAGGACCAGCCAGCACCTGTACGAATCCCATTTTTTCCAGCCCGAAGCGAACAGCGCCAGCGATAGCTGGAGCAAACAGATGAGCGAATTTGTCAACCAGCACAGTGCGATGCTGAGGGCCGGCAAGCGCCAGGACGATGGCATCAGCATCACGCCCGCGCTGCAGGGTAATCGGCTCTGGATACCGCAACTGTCCGACCTTTCTGTTCAACTTGAAGCCGTCAATTGGCTTGAGCACGCAGCATTCACCGTGAACTCGGACCTGGCCCTGGATAGCAAGGTGATGATTGCGGTACACGATGATGTAACGGGCGCGCCGCTGCCGGGATCGCCGTTCACGTTCTCTCCAAGTATTGAAACGCAGGGGCAGAACCAATGGCCGGCCGCGTTGGCCAGTCAGTTGGCTGGCACCCCCCTGGCACCCTACATCAAACTGGAACAGGCAAGCGGCGGCACGGCCCCTGCAGCGACATGGCGTTGCCTGCGCGCAGGGATTCCCCTTCGCATCTGGATGAGTGAGCCCTTGGCTTCACCTGCTTGGTCAAGCCGCTCCGACGAGGATTTCGATGACGTGCTTGACGCCTGTCTTGGCGACGAAAGTTGTCAGTTGGTCATTGAGAGCCGTGACACGCGCACGGGGCACCTCTGCCACACCTCATCCATTACCTTGTCGGCGATGGAGTCTTCGATAGATCAGCCAGCAAAGCGGGCCAAGCTGGCGAAAACGCTTAACGAGCATTTGAAACAAACCGGGGTTGTTTGGCTGGAGCTCAACATCGACTCCAACGTTTCCGGCACCACCCTGAACAATTGGAAAGTGCATGAAGCAACTGTTCTCCAGCTACAAACAGCACTTGAGAAACTGACATCAACACCCATAGCGACTGGCAGTAAAAGCACCAACCCTTTCCCCATTCATATTAATAAATTCATCCTGAACGGACCAGTCCAGGCACATAACGCCCACGCTACCAACGCCAGCCAGCGCACACCACAACCCGTCACAGACGACATATATTATCTATATGCAGAGCTACTTCAAAAAAAAGTTAGTTCTCCTGGAGTCTTTCCAGTCACTGCAAAGAAAATCATAAAAAATCTTGCACAACTCAATATACACACGCCACCAACCGAGCTGACACACACGGCGCTTGATAAAGTTTCAAAAGTAGTACAATTTAGACAGGCAGACATTGAAGACTCGCCATTCAGCTTCAGCATGCCCGACCCACGCCTCGTGACCATCCAGCAGGGATCTTCAATATTTGATTCCACCTGGGTTATTGCAGCTGGATTTCATGACACACTTACGGGTTTGCTCCGACTTACTAAAACCACTAAACATAGAGACCTTAGCACGCTTGCGCAGATCTTCAGTGACAGAAAATTCATTGAAAAGACCTTATCAAACCTAGCGACCACCCAATGCCACCTCGCAACTATCGACATCCATTTCTCCTCTTTGCGGCAGCAACTCTGCATTTGGCTTGATGCTCAAGCCATCGATAGACGTTTTTCTCTAGTTTCCTGCAGCCGCAATGACTACGGACTTGCACTCGACTTAAACGTCCCTTTCGAACCCGATGAAGTTAGCGCTTCAGCAGGGATTTTGATCGGCATCGTGTCTCCTGAATTTCTTTGGAGAAAAATTCAGAGCTGCACAACAACAAAAGAAATAAGTATCGAAGAGCCTGCGCACGACACACTGTGCGCCGACATGGCAAATACCGACGGGTCCGAGCTCTTCGCCTCTAGCAGCTCGCAGCCCCATGGCGTCTCGCCTCAGACAGGCCTGTTCCACTTCCATCACACAGTTGCAACGCTCTCCTGCCTTTCCGGCAGTACGCCTGCGATCACACTGGCGCTTAACTACTCACCGTTACGTGCCAACGAAAGCGCCCTCGGCGATGGCTTCGCGTTCTCCGGTTTTTCTTCTTACGACAATCGAAAGCGGCGCCTGGTACTGGGTAACGGGACCGTGCATGAGCTCAGCATTGATAACATCAAGCAACTGATCGAAGGCGAGCCGATAGTATGCCTTGACTATAGCCTCAAAGCGGGCCAAGGGACTACCGACGAGTTGAGCGCTGAAGGTGGTAAACGAAAGGTCTATCACCTGACGGCTTTCACGATCGAATATCTTAACGGCCACGAAGAAGTGCTTGGGCTCCCCCAGGCCCATGACAACCTGGAAAGTGGCGGGACCTATAAAGATAACCTTAAAGGCCAGATCAATGGAATTATCGCGAAAATCGATAAAGCACTGGAGGACCTGAAAACACCATCAACAGATTCGCCGCCAATATGGAGCATTATCGGTGGGCTGTTGACCGGAGGCATTGGCTTTTTGCCAGGTTCAAAAGTTGATGACTACGAAAAAACCCGCAGCATGCAACTCTCTTCCATTGTCGCGGGCTTTATCAACACCACATGGGGCGCCGACTTATTAGGCAAGGATCGGGAAAGACTCAAACAGGTCATCGCGAATAAAAAAGATCTGAACAATCTGAAAACCGAAATGGCGCTGGCACTCGCCGATATCGAGCGCAATGCCTTGATCCTGGTGCCACTGCAACTCAAGGCCGACAACAGAGCGCTGCAACTGGACTGGCAAGGCGTAAAGGGCCATGTCCGCCTGAACAGCATAAAGGACGGTGTCAACGTGCTGCTCGAGGCCGAACACTCCGCCGAGCCGGTGCTAAAGGGTAGCCAACAGAGCGTTTTCACCCTCTGGCCAGAGACCGATGAGCGCTGCTGCATCACCCTGGACATCAAAGACTGCCTGCTTAGGCGTTTGACTCGATCCAGCGGCTCCCAGACGGACAAGCCCGACCAGCGCCTGTACTTCCAGTACACCGTGTCGGCAACGCTGGACAATGTATTGTGCTGCATTGCCGAGGACGATGGTTCACGGGAAGTGGTCGCCTACGACGAGTCATTTTACAATTCAGCACCTCGTGTCGCGCTGCACACCTTGGTACCCGGTGGCCAACAACCCAATACCCACCATGCCTGGGCCTGGGAAGGTAGAAAGCAGATCACCGCAGCCACCCGCTACGCGCACGCCCCTGTCGGCAGCGACCTGGAACAGGTGCCATCCACCCGCTGGGAGTGGTCCCACAGCGCTGACGGTGCCACGCAACTTGCGCGCCTGATCGAAAAAGTCCCCGGCGAGCAGCAGCGCATCACGCGCCATGTCTATCAGACCGACCACGCCGTGCCCGCTCCGCTGCGCCAGCCGCGGCAAACAGAGCAGCACATCACCGTCGAAGATCTCCGCGTCGCCGCCACTGCCGAGGAACAGCAGCCATGACCAGCACGGATCAGACCACCTCCAGCCCAGCCCCCACCCTTCCAGCCGCTTCGCTCACGGAAACCGCGCTCACCCGTTACCGCCCCGGCGGCCTGGAACCTATACAGTTCATCACTGACGATGGTTTGCACACACGGCTCTGGTACTACGAGGCCGACGCCCATCCACTGGATATCAGCAAGCTGGTTGCAGGGCTGACACTGGCCAAGGTCACCACCGGTACCAACGCCACGCAAGGCACCACCGGCAGGGCGCTGGCCGATGCCACCCAGCTCACCTGCACCGAGCGCCCGGCGGCGGGTAAAGGCCTGCTGCCACTGTGCGCGCAGTACCAGTACCTGCTGTTGCCCGACGGTACCCGCCAGGCCCCGGTACTGACCCTGTTCGGCTACGCCCTGAACCAGCGCGACGAGCACGGTACCCTGCTGCCCAACACCGTGCTTACCTTCGAAGGCTTCGAAGCCTTTGCCGACAGCGACACCCTGGCCTTGATGGACGTGAAGCTGGCCAAACCGACAGCGTTGTCCGTCTCCCTGGTGCAGGCCAACTACCAGCACCAGGCCGGCGCGGTCCGCAGCAGCGAACGCATCGCCACCCAGTGGTACCAGAACGACAACGCACGCAGCACCCAGACCGTGACCGAGGTAGTGACCATCGGCCAACAAGCCGCCACCCTCGAACTGTTGCGCACCACGCCCTACTCGACGGCAACGGCCATCCTCCAACGCCACATCGTGTCGGCGCGTACCGGCCGCCTACTGCGTGAAACCCGGCAAGACAGCGAGGGCAAGGCCATAGCGTTTACCTGCCATCGGTACGATAGCCTGGGCCGGGGCGTGCGCAGTGACACCTATGCGTTCAATGAACAGGCCTTTACCACTGGCTTGGTGACCTCGCTAGTAACCACCCACTCGCAATCCATCCACTACTCGGAAGACGGCGAGGGAACCTGTGTCAGGAGTTGCGACGTCCACGGGCGTCACCAGCGGTGCTATTACGATGGCCAGCAACGCATGGTGCGCCGGGAACTGCAACGCGTGCCAGGGCCCGACCACGGTGCCGGCAACTACTGCACGGTGGAACAAACATCCTGGGACAGCGATGGGCAAATGGCCGGCCAAGTGATGTTCGACTACTTGCCCGGGGGCCTGCGCATCGACAACGTCAAAGCACTGCCCGAGCGGAGCAAGGACTGGTTCTGGCAGGCCCACGGGCATGACCCGGTGGTTACCGACACAAACCAGAATGTGTCGCTGACCACCCGCTCCACCCTTGGGCTGATCTCGCAGGGCGCACTGAGCACTCAACAAACCACCCAGCGCAACCTGCGGGACGGGTCGGTCACCCTGACGCACGAAGCATGGAAAGGCCTGGAGAAACCTGCCGCCGGTGCAGCCATCACAACCACCCAGACGCTGAACCAGAAAGGCCAGCGCACTCAGGTGACCGAGGACATCCCCGGCTATGCCAAGCAAGCCAGAACCTGGAATATCAGCTACGACGGCCTGGGGCGCGCAGAGACACTGACCCAACCGGACAAATCGATCATTACCTGGGCCTACGAAGGCTTGAACGATGCCCCAACCCGCATGAGCGTGAAGAAGTCGGCGAACGCGCCAGAACGGGTACTGGCCAGCCGCACGTTCAACGAGGGCGCCGTGGCGACGCTGGTCAGGGGCAGTGATACCAGTCAAACGCTGCGAACCCGGCCAGACGGTTACGTGAAGCCAGACGGTACCAGCCTTTACCATGCACGCAACGACGATGGCAGCCTGTCCTGGTATGCACAAAAAGGCAGCACCGATAGCAAGACACCCTTGGTAACCTTCAAGTTGAGCCCCGTCACACAGGCCTTGCAGGCCGAACGCCCGGTGCAGGGTGATCATCAAAGCCTGGTCACCAGCGAAACCTTGCAGCCGCTGCTATTGGGCACCTGGCGCTTCAACCGGACGGTGCACGGGCAACAGCAGCGCGATGAGGGTTCGGCCTCCCTGCGCGGCGTCTTGACCGGCACATGGAACAGCAACAACCTGCCCCTGCAGGCCTGGGAAAATGCCCAAGGTTACCGCAGCCGGTTGCGCCGGGGATCACTCGAATACCAATACACATACACTGCACTGGGCCAGTTGGCCTGCCTCACGGTGCAAGACATGCGCAGCGGCCGGCACTTGCAGGTGCTGCACGACTACGATGCCTTCGGCCGCGAAACCAAGCGCAGTTATTCGCTGAACGGCCAGGAAAAGGTGCGCTACGAGCAAACCTGGTCACCGGCCAGCCAGCTGCTAAGCAAAACGCTGTACCGTGACGGCACACGGGCAAGAACTGAGACATTCGTCTATTACACCAGTGTGACCGGTACCAGCGATGAATTGCAGCAATGGACGGTGGACGCAGTGGCGGGCGAGCAGGTCAAGGATGACGAAGGGCATGCCATCAAGGAAGAGGCTTACCAATACGACGAACTGGGCAGCATGACCCAATGCTCGACCACGCGTAGCAACAACGACACGCTGGTACGCAGTTATGCCTACGACGATGCGATGCATCCAACCCGGCGTACGGCGATCACCTGCGCCGCGACACTTGCCGGCAAGACCAGTACCCGCACGGTCACCCTGACGTACGACGCCAACGGCAACCTGGCGACCAACGAGCGGGAACAGACCCTGGCCTACACTGACAGCGGCCGCCTCAGGTCAGTGACTGCCAAGGGTGGCACGACGCCGCTGACCTATTACGAGTACGACGAACATGACCGGTTGATTGCCCAGTGTGATGTCGTCAACAACCAGCGGCGCATCCTCAACTATGGTGCCAATGGCCTGAGTGGGGAAACCTGGCTGGATGGTGCAGGCAAGGTGCTCAAGCGCCTGACGCTGGATGACCAGGCGGGCCTGGCGGTTGCCTTGGGCGATCAATGGCTGTTCGTGCTCGGCGACCCGCAGACCGGTGGGGGTGACGAATACCAGTTCAAGGACGGCGCCTGGGTTCGCCATTCGGTCACGTTCACGCCTTGGGGCGTTACCCATCTGGCCACCCTCAACGCTCAATCGGTGGGCGTCGGTTACAACGGCCAGCGGGTGGATCGGGTGACGGGGGGTTTCCATCTCGGCGACGGCTACCGCGTCTACGACGCCCAGCACAAAGTGTTCTGCCAGCCCGACGACTGGAGCCCGCTGGGTGCAGCCGGCCCGAATGACCGTGCCTACTGCCCGAAAGCCGACCCGGTCAACTTCGAGGATCCCAGTGGCCACATCATGCTCAACCGCCAGGCCCAGGCCGCGAGCCTGACCCGGCTCGACACCATTATTGCCGCGCTTACTCCCAGCACGGAGACAGCGCCACCCCAGGCTGCCAGCACGGGGGATTGGCTGTTGTTCGCTGGCCTGACGATTCTGGGTGGGCTGCTGATCGTAGCTTCGGCAGGCACCCTGAGTGCGCCGGTGATCGCCGGGCTGATGATCGCCTACACAGCGGGTGCCGCAGTTACGGCGACGGGGATGGCATTGAGGCAGTCGCACCCGGAGCTGTCGCGGATATTGGAACCTGTGGGGCACGTGATGATGGCGTTGGCCAGTGCGCCGGCATTCGGCTCGCAGATGGCCGGGGTGGCGAAGGCGGTGGTGTATGGATCGACGCTGGCGTATGCAGGTTTGACCATCGCTCAGGTATCGGTGCAACAGAGTAACCCTGAACTGGCAGAGAAACTGGGATGGGCGGCGATGGCTGCTGGCCTGGTTGACCTGGCGCATGCCGGAGCGAGTAAGCTGAGTAAAGCGCTTGGCGAAGGGTTTCATAAGCTGCGCGCTTTGCGCGCATCGCTGGGACCAAGACGATTCAAATATGCCGTTAGATCACCCCATGCTCCGCGACCTACCTCGTATCCGGGCAATCCCATGGGAGGTAAAACTGCAGGGCTCAGGGTATTCGGAAACAAGTCTCAACAAGTGATTTCTCAAGCAGCCCCCGGTAGGGCTCCCGTATGGTATCAGGACACCCTGCCCGGGCCCCAGCAGAGAACACTCTGGACCGCTGATATGACTGTAACTCACAGCGACGTAAAAGATGCGCTCATTAAAATGTCCAGGCGCAACTCAAAAAGTGACATCCATGCTTATACAGGTGTTCACGGCGAAACAACTGGAGACAACTTCACTAGCTACCGAAGCACCCTAGGCAAAGTTACAGTCAGACGCGACCCTTATCTCAACGACGTAGAATTCCTTCTTGAAGACAAATCTGCCTTTTCCCACACCAAACCCAGCGACCGCTTGCGTAGACTAGTCACAGAAGATGACGTCAACAGCTTCAATATACTAAATGGAACCAACTATGATTATCGAGATGTACGCGGAAATTTACGCAACCGGAAGATCTACATTCATGATCTGAGAGGTAGCGATCTCAAAGGGGTCACCCGTGCCCAGCTCGACCAATGGGAGTCTCTTCCAGGCCATCACCTTCATGCTTACTGCTTCTCCAGGAATGACGAGCGCTTGCTTCATACTTATAATCTCGCCCCTGTCATTAGTTATCTAGGTTAACGCATACCTACGCCTCATGACTACTTCCGGCACAATAGGCCTTGCAGGTAGAAAGTCCCGAGATTTGAAAGAGGTGCTCTTCGAGTACCTCTTTCAAAACATCATCACGTTGAGGCCCGAAGTGACCTGATTAATCACCCGGATCAGCGCGAACTTCAGCAACCACCGAGCGATCGCGATACGCCCATTTTCTGATTTGAAGTGCTGCGAGCTGCTCAGCGTTGGTAGAGAATCACCAGGTCATTGATCACCGACGGCCGCTCCTGGCCGACCACGTGGGTGTTGATCTCCAGGGTCAGCTGGGTGCCGCGCTGGTTCAGCTCGACCGCCTTGACCCGGGCCCGGGCATGAATGCGCGCGCCGGCCGGCACCGGCGCCGGGAAGCGCAGGCGGTCGGAGCCGTAGTTGATCTGCGTGGTGAAGCCGGTGATCTCGAAGCCCAGCGCCAGCTTCAGCCGCGACTGCAGCACCTGCACCAGCGCGCCGTGGGCGATGGTGCCGCCAAACGGGCTGCTGCGCCGGGCGCGCTCGGGATCGGTATGGATCCAGTAATCATCGCCGGACAACTGCGCAAAGGCATCGATCAAGGCCTGGTCCACCAGCAGGCTGTTGCTCCAGCCGCTGAACTGCTCGCTGACCAATGCCTGCAAGGCCTGTGCATCATTGCAATCTACCTGCACACTGCTGCCAGGCTTGGGCTCGACCGCTGGCGTGTCAGCGCCGCCCGCCAGGACTTCGAGGCTGTGCACGTCCTGCTCCAGGCCGGTAAAGCGCAGCAACCGCGTGCCTTTGTCGTCAGCCTCGGCGAACACCGGCTGCAAGGCCATGCCGATACGAATCTGCGCCTCGTCCAGCCCGACCAGGGTGGTGTTGATGCGCACCCCTTCGGCCAGTTCCACCACCGCCAGGGCCTGGGGCATTTCATCGGCAAAGTCCGGCAAGGTTGCAATGCGCGTCAGGGTATAGCTGTACAGGCTCGCCTGCCCCGCCACCTCGCGCCAGGCCGGGTCTGGCGCCAGGCAGGCCGGGCAGTGCCGGCGCGGGTAGAACAGCCACTGCGCACACGCGTTGCACTGCTGGATCAACAGCCGCCGGGCCTTCAGGCCCTCCCAGAACGGTGCGGAGATTTCCGTCGCCACAGGCATGGGTTTGTTATTGGACATACTGGTTATGCTCCCTGAAGGATCAATGCGCCCTGTTCGCTCATCACGCCACCGGTGCCGGAGACGTACACGCTGTCGCAACGCTGCAGCTGGCGCTCGCCGGCCGCGCCGGCAATTTGCGTGACCGCCTCGATGACCTGCGACATGCCGCCAGCAGAGCCGGCCTGGCCAAAGCTGAGCTGGCCGCCATGGGTGTTCATGGGGAAGTCGCCGCGCCAGGTCAGATCGTGCTCGCGCACGAACGCCATGCCCTCGCCTTTGCCGCAGAAGCCCGCGTCTTCCAGGGTGAGCAGCGCGGTGATGGTGTAGCAGTCATAGATCTGCGCGGCATCGACGTCTGCCGGTTTCAGCCCGGCCATGGCGAAGGCACGCTGTGATGCCGGGCCGATGGGCGTGTGCAGCATGTCCTGGGCATAGGACGGCGACTTGAACGCCAGGTGTTCGCCAAAGCCGGTAATGAACGCTGGCCGCTTGCGGGCCTTGGCCGCCAGTTCCTTCGAGGCGATGATCATGGCGGCACCGCCGGCCACCGGCATGACGATTTCCAGCACGTGCAGCGGGTCGGCGACCATCCGGCTGGCCAGCACCTGCTCGACACTCAAAGGCTGGCCGAAGAACATCGCCTGCGGGTTGGCCTGGGCGTTGCTGCGCTGGTCCACCGCAATCTTGGCCAGGGCCCTGGGGTCGTAGCCGTACTGGGCGGCGTAGCGCTGGGCGATCATGGCATAGCCGGTGTTCTGGCCCATGTGCCCGTACGGCAGGTCGAACTCCGCTTCGGGGGCACCGAACGCCGTGCTGTGGCCGCCAAAACGCATGGCCCGGGCCATCCAGCCGGGATCTTCATCCGGCCCCAGCGGGGCCATGCGCGCTGGCAGCACGCACAGCACGGCCTGGCACAAGCCCAGTTCGATGGCAGCGGCGGCGCGCCAGACCATGCCCACCGAAGTACAGCCGCCAAGGTCGACCACCTCGGCAAAGTTCAGGCGAAGGCCCAGGTATTCGGCGGCCATGGCCGGCACAAACACCGAGGCTTCGTGAAACTGCGGGCCGTTGATCACCAGGCCGTCGAGGTCCGAGGCTTGCAGGCCGGCATCGCGCAGGGCCTGGGCGGCCAGGTCGGCGACCTGTTCGAGGTGGAACATCCTGGGCGCCGTCGCGTACTTTTCCGGCTTGTACTGCGCGGTACCCACTATTGCTGCGTGGCCTTTGAGCCCCATAGTGCCTCCATGCCGGAGCCGCAGGCCCCGGCGTTGTCCAGGTGGTCGGTCAGAAGGTGTATTTCATCGAGAACGTGGCGTAGTCACGGTCGGCATAGGGCCGCTTGATCGGGTCGGGCGAGCCCAGGTAGCCCACGTAGGTCAGGCCGACTTCCAGGTTGCCCAGGTACTTGAAGGTGGTGCCTACGCTGATGCGGCGGTCGCCCTGCACGCCGGCGATGCTGCCGGACATGGGCGTCGAGCCGCTGAACACATTGGAGAAGCGCACTGGCACTTCCAGATCCCAGCCTTGGAAAACCCCCGGATAACTGAACGATGCGCCCACGGTGTAGGCACTGGCGTCGCGGCTCTTCCAGCCGGATGCGGTCTTGTAGGTGTAGTCATCGGACGCTCCAACCAAGGGTGTCAGGCTGGGCAACAGGGCCACGCCTTGCAGGTTGCTGGCTGCGGAAGTGGCCTCGACACTGTCCACCCGCACATGAATGATCTCGCCGGTCAGGGTGGTCTGGCTGGCCCACGGCCGGTCACCCAGCACGCGCATGGCCGAAAGCTGGAACTGCTGGCCCTTGCCCTTGGCTGCAGTCGGTCCCATGCCCGTGTTGACCAGCACCGGCGCGCCGTCGCGGTACGACCACTCGGCCCCTATCTGGGTATCGCCGAGCTTGGTCGAGGCGCTGATACCGGTCAGTTTGATGTCTTCGAAATACTTCACCCGGTAGCCGTTGGCGGCAAAGGCGAACAGGCCGCCACCGACGGGCACCGGGCTGTAGCCCACCAGCGCTGTGGCCGGGTTCTTGTCGTGGTAGTTGACGTGAAACAGCGACAACTCCAGCGCCGGCACCGGCCGGTAGCGCAGTTGTATGCCCCACTGGCCGCTGTCGCGGGGCTCATCGGTACCGCGATACGGCACATTGCCCGTCGGGGTGATCAGGAATTCGCGCCCTGGCCCGATCACATCGGTGCCCGACAGGTAGCTGCCCACCGGTGCCAGTTCGGTGCCCTTCCACTCGTACTGCACGTAGCCGCCAAAGGTGAACTGCGGGTTCAAGCGGTACGACGCCGACACCTGCCCCACCGGCAGCAGCACTTCCTTGACCTCGACCCCCGGTTGCGCGGCCTTGACCGCATCAGAGGGGTTCTGCACGCCGTTGACGCCGGGGTAGTACAAGCTTTCGCCCCAGGACTCGATGTGGCGCCCGGCCTTGACGTCGAGCATCGAATCGTTGTCGAAACGCCAGCCGCCGAACACATATGCGTCCAGCAGCCGGGTGCGGCCGCCGCTGTAGTAACGCGCATCGCTGGTGAATTCGTCGTTGTCACCGGCCTTGTTGACCGTGGCCGGTGAGTCGTTGTCGTTCTTGCGGTGGTAGACGTCGTCGTAGAAGGTGCTGGCGCGCACCACGGCGCCGTAGTTGTCCATGCGCAGGATCATCTCGCCCAGGGCGCCCACCCGGTTGGTGGTCAGGCTGCCCTGGTTGAAGTTGCGGTTGGCGTCATCGGCATTGACCCCGAGCAGGCGGTCACTGGGCTTGCCCAGGCGCACGCCGATGCCGTAGCTGGTGGTCACCGACCAGTCGATGGTGGCGCCATTGTCGAACTCCAGGGTTTCCCCGGACCAGGCCGGCGTCGACGCCAGCGCGATCGCCGTGGCCAGGCTGGCAAGCTGGACACTGCGGCAAGCAAGGGCAGTACCGTCATTGTTGTTCTTGTTGATCACACGGACTCTCCTGAAGGGCAACCGACTGGCCGCCTGGAATGTTCAACGTCGCCGTCGGGCCACCCGCCGCCTGCTGCGCGGGTGCCTGCCGGGCACGGCGATAGCGGTAAAGCGGTGGCTGGTACTCGCGCACGAGCAGCCCTTCGGCCATGAGGTAGTTGGCGTGGGCCAACGTTTCGCCAAGGGCCATCAGTTCGTCGAAACGACCGGACAGCCTGGGGAACAGCGCAGCCATCAGCTCAAGCGCGGTAGAGGGCGCCTCGCAGCTGGCCAGCAGGCGCGCGAGCTGGGCCTGGTGATGAGCCTGCAACTGGTCGAGCCGGGCATGCAGGTTGCAGAACGGCCGCTCGTGGGCTGGCAACACCAGCACGCTGTCCGGCAGGCTGCGCAGGTGTTCCAGCGAGGCCAGCCATTCACGCAGCGGGTCGGCCTCGGGCTCGGTGGCATGCACGCCCACCGTCGGGGTGATGCGCGGCAGGACCTGGTCGCCGGCAAGCAGCAGGCTGCCATCCTCGGCATACAGGCAGGCGTGCTCCGGGGAATGACCACGGCCGACCACCACGCGCCACTGGCGGCTGCCGATGCGCAGCCGATCACCCTCACGCAGGCGCCGGTAGCTGTTGAAATGCAGCGGCCGGAAATGGCCGTTCTGCACCAGCCGATAAAGCTCGCCGAT
>NZ_JABMCW010000094.1:0-17692 GCF_013179705.1 Pseudomonas sp. CM25
GGACACGCCCTACAACCTTTATCACGAGCCGCAGACGCCGTTTGTGGCCAGCTTCATCGGCCAGGGCTACTTCATCCGTGGCCAGATGAGCAGCCACGAAGCAGTCAATACCGAGCTGGGTGAATTGCGCGGCAACCGCGCCTACATCATGGCGCCGGGCAGCTCGGTAGATGTGCTGTTGCGCCCGGACGATATCGTGCATGCGCCAGATAGCCAGCTGCGGGCGAGCATCGTCGGCAAGAGCTTTCTCGGGGCATCGACCCTGTATCGCCTGCAGTTGCCCACCGGCAGCCAGCTGGAGGCGATTTTCCCCAGCCATGTCGACCATCAGGTCGGCGGCGATGTGGGTATTGCGGTGAAGGCCGATCACCTCGTGCTGTTCCCGGTGCCGGGCAGTGTCGCGGCGCAGCTCCCGCGGCAGGAGAACGGGGTTCGTCGGCACAGCTCGGCGACCTGACTCGACATATGGGGCCGCTTGGCGGCCCCAAAAATCTCAGCCCCGGCCGATCCCGGCAAACTTGCCCTGGGTGTGCTCGGCCAGCACCACCGCCGCCAACTCCACTTCCAGCCCACGCCGTCCAGCACTGACATGGATGGTTGCAAAATTCTGCGCCGAGTCATCGATGAAGGTGCGCAGGCGCTTCTTTTGCCCAAGCGGGCTGATGCCGCCGACGAGGTAACCCGTGGCTCGCTGCGCCGCCGCCGGGTCAGCCATCTCGCACTTCTTCACCCCGGCAGCATGGGCCAGGGCCTTGAGGTCCAGCGTGCCCACCACCGGTACCACCGCTACAAGCAACTCGCCTTTCTCGCTGCTCGCCAGCAACGTCTTGAAAACCTGCTGTGGGTCGAGGCCAAGCTTTTCCGCTGCCTCCAGGCCGTAGGAGGCCGACTTCGGGTCATGTTCATAACTGTGCACGCGGTGTTCGGCGCGATGCTTTTTCAGCAGATCTAGGGCGGGGGTCATGCACGGGCTCCGGGCTGGGACGGCTCGGCGGCTACTTTAGGACAATTCCCACTTCCCAGCCAGCGCACCGCAATCGCGCCGTTCTACAACGCGGCTGCAACGGGGCTACGCAGTAGAAATACGCAGCCAGATCGTGACTGATCGTTCACTTTCGACCTTTGACATAAGCGTTTCTTGTCTATATTTTTTCGTTTCCGAATAAACGGTGCACTTTTAGCGTGCATTTCCTACATCTGCCTGGGGTCAAGGGGATAGACACCGGGCTTTGCTGTCGAGCGCCACGCGCCTCACAACAAAAAAAACGAGGTCATACATGACGACTGCTCTACGCCAACCCACGTTGTCCAGCCAATGCCTTGCCGAATTTCTCGGCACTGCCCTGCTGATCTTTTTCGGCACCGGCTGCGTCGCTGCGCTGAAGGTCGCGGGCGCCAGCTTTGGCTTGTGGGAAATCAGTATCATCTGGGGCGTTGGCGTCAGCATGGCCATCTACCTCACGGCCGGTATTTCCGGCGCTCACCTGAACCCGGCCGTGAGCATCGCCCTGACCCTGTTTGCCGACTTCGACAAGCGCAAGCTGCCTTTCTACATGCTGGCCCAGGTCTGCGGCGCGTTCTGTGGGGCGGCACTTGTCTACACGCTGTACAGCAGCCTGTTCTTCGATTTCGAACAGGCGCACAGCATGCTGCGCGGCAGCGAAGCCAGCCTGGAGCTGGCCTCGGTGTTCTCCACTTACCCGCATCCCTCGCTGTCCACCGGCCAGGCGTTCCTGGTGGAAGTGGTGATCACCGCCATCCTGATGGCCGTGATCATGGCCCTGACCGATGACAACAACGGCCTGCCGCGCGGCGCCATGGCCCCGCTGCTGATCGGCCTGCTGATTGCAGTGATCGGCAGCGCCATGGGCCCGTTGACCGGCTTCGCCATGAACCCGGCCCGCGATTTCGGGCCAAAACTCATGACCTTCCTGGCCGGTTGGGGCGAAGTCGCCTTCACGGGTGGACGAGACATCCCTTACTTCCTGGTTCCGCTGTTCGCACCGATCCTTGGCGCCTGCCTGGGTGCCGCGACCTATCGTGGCCTGATTGCCCGCAACCTGCCAACGGCAACAGCCGCAAACCCTGAGACAAATGACAATCGCCAGGGCGATACTCAAGTCAATTGATGCCGGCATCACGCCCAGCCCTGACCCCCTATTCATGCAAGGCCTAAGACCATGACAGACACCCAGGACAAGAACTACATCATCGCCCTGGACCAGGGCACCACCAGTTCGCGAGCGATCATCTTCGATCGTGACGCCAATGTGGTGGGCACCTCCCAGCGCGAGTTCGCCCAGCACTATCCGCAGGCGGGCTGGGTCGAACACGACCCGATGGAAATCTTCGCCACCCAGAGCGCGACCATGGTTGAGGCCTTGGCCCAGGCAGGTATAAGCCACGCACAGGTTGCCGCACTGGGTATCACCAACCAGCGCGAAACCACCGTGGTGTGGGACAAGGAAACCGGTCGCCCGGTGTACAACGCGGTAGTCTGGCAGTGCCGCCGAAGCACTGAGATATGTGCCCAGCTCAAGCGTGACGGCCATGAAGACTATATTCGCGAAACCACCGGCCTGGTCACCGACCCGTACTTCTCCGGTACCAAGCTGAAGTGGATCCTCGACAATGTCGAAGGTGCCCGCGAACGCGCCGAGCGTGGCGAACTGCTGTTCGGCACCATCGATACCTGGCTCATCTGGAAGTTCTCCGGTGGCAAGGTGCACGTCACTGACTACACCAACGCCTCGCGCACGCTGATGTTCAACATCCATAGCCTGCAATGGGACGACAAGCTCCTGGAAATCCTCGGTATCCCGCGGCAGATGCTGCCCGAGGTGCGCCCTTCCTCGGAAGTGTACGGTCACACCAAGAGCGGGATTGCCATTGCCGGTATCGCCGGCGACCAGCAATCTGCCCTGTTCGGCCAGATGTGCGTAGAGCCAGGCCAGGCCAAGAACACCTACGGCACCGGTTGCTTCCTGCTGATGAACACCGGCGACAAGGCTGTGAAATCGTCCCATGGCCTGCTCACCACCATCGCCTGTGGCCCCCGTGGCGAAGTGGCCTATGCGCTGGAAGGTGCCGTGTTCAACGGCGGCTCAACCGTACAGTGGCTGCGTGACGAGCTGAAAATCGTCAATGACGCGCTGGATACCGAGTATTTCGCCAGCAAGGTCAAGGACAGCAACGGCGTGTATCTGGTCCCGGCCTTCACCGGCCTGGGTGCACCGTACTGGGACCCGTACGCCCGCGGGGCGCTGTTCGGCCTGACCCGCGGGGTGAAGGTGGATCACATCATCCGCGCCGCGCTGGAGTCGATCGCCTATCAGACTCGCGATGTGCTCGACGCAATGCAACAGGACTGCGGCCAGCGCCTGTCGGAACTGCGTGTGGACGGTGGCGCGGTCGCCAACAATTTCCTCATGCAGTTCCAGGCCGACATCCTCGGTACCTGCGTGGAGCGGCCGAAGATGCGCGAGACTACCGCCCTTGGTGCTGCCTACCTGGCCGGCCTGGCCTGCGGCTTCTGGAGCGGCCTGGACGAACTGCGCGACAAGGCAATCATCGAGCGCGAATTCAGCCCGCAACTGGATCAGGCGCAGAAAGAAAAGCTGTATGCCGGCTGGAAAAAGGCCGTCGAACGTACCCGTGACTGGGAAGATCACGAGGCGTAACACGACGTGGGGCCGTCACGCGGCCCCAATCGTCTACTGGCTGTCATCCGCTTCCTACGGCATCATTGCAGAATTTGTCCGGCTGCCCCAAAGGACCGCCCATGAATCTGCCTCCCCGCCAACAACAAATCCTCGAACTGGTGCGCGAGCGCGGTTACGTCAGTATCGAAGAAATGGCGCAGCTGTTTGTCGTTACGCCGCAAACCATCCGCCGTGATATCAATCAACTGGCCGAACTCAACCTGCTGCGCCGTTACCACGGGGGTGCAGCGTATGATTCGAGCATCGAAAACACTGCCTATGCCATGCGCGCTGACCAGATGCGCGACGAAAAGCAACGCATCGCCGAAGCCGTGGCCCGGCAGATTCCCGACCATGCCTCGCTGTTCATCAACATTGGTACCACCACCGAATCCATTGCCCGGGCGCTGCTCAACCACAATCACCTCAAGGTCATCACCAACAACCTGCACGTGGCAGCGATCCTGGCCGCCAAGGAAGATTTCGAAGTGTTGATCGCGGGTGGCACGGTGCGCCGAGATGGCGGCGTGGTCGGCCAGGCCAGCGTCGATTTCATCAGCCAGTTCAAGGTCGATTTCGCCCTGGTGGGCATCAGTGGCATCGATGAGGACGGCAGCTTGCTGGACTTCGATTACCAGGAAGTACGGGTATCCCAGGCCATCATCGCCAATGCCCGCCAGGTGGTCCTTGCGGCCGACTCGAGCAAATTCGGGCGCAATGCCATGGTGCGCCTGGGGTCGATCAGCCTGGTCGATTGCCTGGTCACCGACCAGCCGCCGACGGACGGTCTCGGTCAGTTGCTTACCCAGTACAAAGTCCGGGTTGAGGTGGTTTGAGGCGTGCTGTGGGGCGGCGCTCGATCGGTCAGGCGCCACACCTGCGAAACGGGACACCCCGAACGCGAAAATTTTCGTAAATGTTCACTTTCCTGTCATCTGATCAGTTTTTTCTATAAAGACTGACTGGCGACCGGCTTCCTGTTGCGCTAATATTTTCGGAAACGAACATAAATGTTCATATTCGCTATGAACAGCCTCAGGAGGCCTTGCCCGTGTCCCAGCCCGTTCCGTCCCAGCCCCCCATCGCCGACTGCTATGACCTCGCCGTGATCGGCGGCGGCATCAATGGCGTGGGCATCGCTGCCGACGCCGCCGGGCGCGGCCTGAAGGTATTCCTTTGCGAAAAGGATGATCTGGCCCAGCACACCTCTTCTGCGAGCAGCAAGCTGATCCACGGCGGCCTGCGCTATCTGGAGCACTACGAGTTCCGCCTGGTGCGTGAAGCACTGGCCGAGCGTGAAGTGCTGCTGGCCAAGGCGCCGCATATCGTCAGGCCGATGCGCTTCGTGCTGCCGCACCGCCCGCACTTGCGCCCTGCCTGGATGATCCGCGCCGGCCTGTTCCTCTACGATAACCTGGGCAAACGCAAGCGCCTGGGCGCTTCGCGTAGCCTGCGATTCGGCCCGGGCTACCCGCTCAAGCCTCCCATCACCCGCGGTTTCGAATATGCCGACTGTGCGGTGGATGACGCCCGCCTGGTGGTGCTCAATGCCATGGCGGCCCGCGAGCACGGTGCACATGTGCATACCCGTACCCGCTGTTTGCGCGCCGAGCGTATCGATGGGCTGTGGCAGGTGGACCTGCAGCACGCCGATGGCAGCCTGCAAAGCATTCGCGCCCGTGCCCTGGTCAACGCCGCCGGCCCGTGGGTCGCCAGCTTCATCAAGGACGACCTGAAGCTTGAGGCGCCTTACGGTATCCGCCTGATCCAGGGCAGCCACATCATCGTGCCGCGGCTGTATGAAGGCGAACACGCCTACATCCTGCAGAACGAAGACCAGCGTATTGTCTTCTGCATTCCTTACCTGGAACGCTTTACCCTGATTGGCACCACCGACCGGGAATACAGCGGTGACCCCGCACAGGTGAAGATCACGGAGCAAGAAACCGACTACTTGCTGAAAGTGGTGAATGAGCACTTTAACCATCAGCTCGGCCGCAGCGATATCCAGCACACGTATTCTGGGGTTCGGCCGCTGTGCAACGACGAATCGGACAACCCGTCAGCCGTCACCCGTGACTACACCCTGGCCTTGTCTGCAGGTGAAGGCCAGGCGCCTCTTTTGTCGGTATTCGGTGGCAAGCTCACCACCTACCGCAAGCTCGCCGAATCGGCGATGGCCGAGTTGAAGCCGTATTTTGCCCAAATGAGCGCAAGCTGGACTGCTACGTCCGCGCTCCCGGGCGGCGAGGAAATGACTACGCCCCAGGCGCTGGTCGACGCAATTCTGGCTCGCTGTGGCTGGTTGCCAGCCGACATCGCCAAACGCTGGGCGGTCACCTATGGCAGCCGCGTCTGGCAGTTGCTCGAAGGCGTGCACGGGCCGCAGGACCTCGGGGCATCCATCGGCGGTGGTCTGTTCTGCCGCGAGGTGGATTACCTGCGCAGCAGCGAATGGGCCAGCACTGCCGAGGACATTCTCTGGCGTCGTACCAAGCTGGGTCTTTTCACTACCGCACAGGAGCAGCAGGCCTTGAAAGACTACCTGCAGCGGCTCGAAGAGAACCAGGCGCGCACTCACGCCGCCTGATTCACAATGGGTTACGCCGCAGCACTGGAAACCAGATGCTGCGGTTGGTCACGACCGGCTCATCCGCTCCCAGGCCTCCCTGGCCAATGTGCGGATGAGCACCTCCTCTTCCGCTTGCAGAGCGTGCATCAAAATATCGGCGCCTTCGAGATAGACCTGATCGCCTTCGGTATGCGCTCTCCCCTCCAGCTCGACCAGCTGTGCATGGTAAGGCTCGGCAAGCGCTTCGAAACGCTCGGTATAATGCCTGCGCACATAACGCTGCCAGAACGGGCGTTGAACCAGCGAATCGAGAACTTGCTCAGGGGTTTCGTGTTGCAATACATCGACCTGGGCTTTGACCAGGTCGGCCTCACCTACCTGTGCCACGGATGCGTAATGCATTTCGTCCGCATGCACGGGCAACTCCAGCACTCGAGCAAGCTGGTTGCGGAAGTACAAGCGCACTTCAACCTCGTCAACGTTACGCGCTCCTTGGTTGCGTAGCCGCTCGACATGTCGAGCGGCGATGGTATCGACGCGGTCAAGACGATGCAGCTGTCGCCCCAACTCAACCAGGCGCTGCTCCACCATGGCCGCTGGCAGCCCGGAAATTCCGCGCTGCACCAGCACACCTACCTCCAGCTGGTTGAGCAGGTACAACAGGCGATCCTCGCAGGTGAGCACGCTGCCAACTTCGCGGAAAATCGCTTCGCGTAGCTCCTCGCTCTGTTCACAGGCTTCAAGGATGCTCCATATACGCCTGCGATAAAGAGCTGAACTCTCGGCAAAGTCCTCAGAATGAGTGAGTTCGGCGAGAAATCTGAACAAGTCTTCGGAGCCTGGCTCGCTGGAAAGACGGTTCCATATCCCCTCGCGTCGCAGGCGTCGCTGTACCTGGCGGCTTTCTACCAGCGCTTCACGCACCTCACCATCGGCCTGGGCATGCTGGCGGGCAGGACGGCCGCGCGCCCCGCCCTGACTCTGCCCCCCCGCCCGCACTTGCTCGAGGTAATTGCGGCTGGTGTCGTTCAACGGGTTGTCATGCAGCTCTAATTGCTGCAGCCGGCGCGTAAGCCCATGCACCTCGTCTTGCAGCTCGGTAATGCGGTTATCACGCAAGTCCACCAGCGCCCGCCACGAAGCCCGCTCCAGTAACTGACGGATATCGACCTGTCCAGTAGAGCGCAGGTACAGGTGACGCACGTGGCGCAAGCCGGAGAGGTCCGGCGCCTGCAATTCGGGGTTGAAACTCAGTTCGATGGACTCGAGCAGTGACAACTGAGCCAGCTGTCGATTGCCAATAGCGTCGATGGTTATGCGGTTGTTGGAAAGGTCGATCCTGCGCAACTGCACCAGCCGCTCAATGCCTGCTGGAATGGCCGTAAGCCTGTTATTGCTGAGATCAAGCTCGACAATGTTGGGAAAGCGACGAAGGAAGTCCTCATCAATTGTCTGCAGCCCCATGTCCCGCAGTACCAGCCGCCTGACATGGGCGAAGTCGACGCCTTCGGGCAACGTGGGCAAGCCGGCGATGTGCTCGCCGCTGATGAGCAGTTCGTAATGATCATTCACATCAACCAGCTTGCGCCGCCAGCTACGTCGCAGTGTGTCGGCAACACGCCTGCGACGTAGCGCTTCCACCGGAGTACTCCATGCGGCTTGCCACTCGGTCAACGCGTTTCGCAAGCTCTCGAGCTGGCGTTGCAACGCCAGGTAATGATCCCAGATATTTACTCCCCGGGCCCGCACTGCAGCCAGGTAGGCATCCAGTTGCAGTTCGCTGAGTGTCGGGAAGATCTGATGAATGCCACGCCTGATCGCCTGGTAGCTGCTTTCCCCGCCTCTTCCGCTCAGTGAATAGCCCAAGCGGCCGTCGGCAAAACGTCGCGGCGGCCGCAGGCGCGTCTCGGCAGCAGGCAACCCCATGGTCTGCGCAGCCAGATCCCGGTCCCCCTTGGCTTGTTCCAGAAGCCACGCGCGCAATTGCTTCACGGTGAGGCCGGGATCGCCTAAAACGGCTTTCTGACTGCCATCCAGGCATTCAAGCACCACCTTGAGCAGCGGCTCCTCCAGCGTGGCGGCAGCCTCTGCGAAGCGGTACCGCCATTCGTTCCTGACCACGATCCGGGTCAGCTCACTGCCGCCATCACCGGTGGCGAACAACACCGGCCCTTGCGAACTGCCCTCTCGCAACTCGATGCGCACGTTATCCGGCCAGGGCGCCTTGCGGGCAAGAAGCCCGAATACCAGGCTTTCACTGTCGACGTTGATCGCCTGCGGCAATCTGATCCCCAGGCAGGCACGGTCCAGGCGGCTCTCGCGCACAGACCAGCGCGCACGCTCGGCCAGGCTCAAAGGGATTGGCTTGCCCGGGCCGAGGCGTTCGAGCAAAGCACTGCTCGAATGATCGATGACTTCCTGGGCGGCTCGCGGGCTCAGCCCTTTGAAAGCAGCCATCAGCAAGGCCTGCTGCTCAGTGGCTGGTTCACGCAGGCCGTCCAGTGCCTGCTCGAACGCTGCGCCCGTCAGGGTGGGGTCGCTTTTATGCAGTTGCCAGCGCTCGTGGGCATCGAGCAAGCGAGCAGGCGCTGGCGCATTTTCCACTCGCAACCGGCGAACTCGCTCCAGGTCAAGGCCAGTAACGCGTAACAGGTCCAGGGCATCGTCCGAGATCAGGCGGGAAAGTGCCGCAGGCTGCAGGTCTTGCAGCAATACGGCCGAGTTGCTCTCCATGTGCGGCAGATCCCGCTCGAACCCCAGTTTCACCACGCCGTCCCGGAACCTTGGAACAAGCTCATCGACAAACGGGGTACGCGTTATGGTGTGAATCGCGCCTGCAGTAGCACCGGCAACCACCAGCGCTTGCGCCACGTCGAACAGGTGACCCAGAGCTGCCTGGCGGTCGCCCAGGCGCCAGTCCTGATAGCCCTCATAGATGCCATCGAGCAATTGCGCCGCACTGACCACCAGCATCAGCTCACCCAGCACAGGCACGAAAAGGCCTGCCCAGCCCAACAGGTCCAGCCAGGCCGATACCATGCTGCGCAGCCGCTCATGGCGGGCGGCCAGGTCCTCATCGCCGGTCGGTACAGCCAGGTAGCGGGCGTCGGCAAAAATCTTGTCTATCTGCTGAGTGCCTGCGTAGGCAAACAACGGCTTGTCGATGCTCAGGTTGCGCCCGTCCAGCTCGATGGCCGCTTTGCTTGCATCCTTCGCCAGCAGCGCTCCCACCGCCTTGTTGAATGCGGGCCGATCCTGCGCCCGGATGAACCGGCCGAAGAATTCCCGGTACGCAGACGCACGCAGTGCCAACCCGATCGCCTCGTACAACGCCTGCCAGGAAGCATGTCGGAACAATGCCTGGCCAGGGCTGCCAGGGATCCAGGCGATCACGCTTTCCAGGCTGTCATCCACCTTGCGCCGGATCTCCACCGTGATCACGCCGACGATGCGTTTGCCCAGCAGGTAAAGCTGGCGGGGCGTGACCGACGACGAGGGCGCGGCGATAGCAGGCTGCGATGTGAAGAAGGCTGACATGCAGTCATGTTCGAAACTGCTCAATTGCCCCTTGAAGACGCCTTCACGTACCGCGACATCCAGCCGCGACCGCAGCGCATTCTCGAACAGTTCCTCTACCTCTCGGCGCGCCTGTGCCGTGGTCTGGCCACGACCTGAGCGGGTCGGTCGCAGCACCGACATCAGTTTCGCCTGGTAGCGCGCCCCGATATCCAGCGTGCGACACAGACCGGCGAAGCGCTCGAAACTCAGCGGCAGGCGCTCTCCCCGCTCGCCGGTCAGGTGGGCGTGGCGATGGATGGAGGGCTGCAGCTCATCGCTGGCGAAGTTATGCATTGCGGCCGCAAGCAGACTTTGCCGAGAGCTGAAGGTCACCATGGGCTGGTAGAGCTTTTCGGCAGCAGACGGATACTGGATATCCTGCGTGATCACGACCTTCATCACACGCACGTCGCCCACCAGCCCCTGCTCACGTAACGCCGCCTCCAGTAATGGCGCTGCGAACGCATCAAGCGCGGGAATATCTGCAAAGAAACGCTGCATGCGCTCCGCGCAGGCTTGCTGTGCGTGCATTGCCTGGCGCAGTGCAAGGACTTGCTCCTCCCAGCCGTTGGTCATCCACGCGGGTAATTGCCGGGCTATCAGGTGATCTACCGAACCGGTGGGTATTACGTTGCTTGGCGGCGCCATGGCTGGCCTCCATGAGTTGGGCCTGCCAGAACATCACGTACCGGGATCAGTTCAGCGGTAGATAGATCCTACCCACTGCAAGGCGCGAGCACTCATTCGGATTGCCGAACGATGATCGAGCCATCATTCGGAAAGCCGTACCAAGCGCCGCAACATCTAATGGTCAAAAAAGATTAATTCCCAGTGTTTACACAGCGTTATGATCTGAACCAGAGCTTGGCACGACTCATGCTCTACACTTGGTAGCCGAATGCACCCGCTTCATGCGGTATTCGTTGAACGAAAGAGTCCGCCAACGGCTCCATAAAAAAAACAAACACGTCGAGGGAAATTTGATGCGTATCGTTCGTCAATTGCTGGGCGCCGCCATCGCGGCTGCAGTCATCGCTTCGCCGGCCATGGCCGAGGAGCTCACCGGCACCCTGAAGAAGATCAAGGACTCAGGCACCATCACCCTGGGGCACCGCGACTCCTCCATTCCGTTTTCCTACCTGGCCGGCAAGCCCGAGCCCGTGGGCTACTCGCATGACATCCAGCTGGCTGTCGTCGACGCCCTGAAGAAGCAACTGGGTACGGACATCAAGGTCAAGTACAACCTGGTCACCTCCCAGACCCGCATCCCGCTGGTGCAGAACGGCACCGTCGACCTGGAATGCGGCTCCACCACCAACAACGTCGAGCGCCAGCAGCAAGTCGGCTTCACCGTGGGCATCTTTGAAGTCGGTACCCGCCTGCTGACCAAGGTCAAGGACGGTCAGCCAGCCTACAAGGACTTCCCGGACCTGGCTGGCAAAAACGTCGTGACCACCGCAGGCACCACTTCCGAGCGCCTGCTCAAGGCCATGAACGCTGACAAGCAGATGAAGATGAACGTGATTTCCGCCAAGGACCACGGTGAAGCCTTCAACATGCTCGAAAGCGGCCGCGCCGTGGCCTTCATGATGGACGACGCACTGCTCGCCGGCGAAATGGCCAAGGCGCGCAAGCCTGCTGACTGGGTTATCACCGGTACCCCACAATCGTACGAAATCTACGGCTGCATGGTGCGCAAGGATGACGCGGCATTCAAGAAAGCGGTGGATGACGCCATCGTCGGCTATTTCAAGTCGGGCGAAGTCAACAAAAGCTACGACAAGTGGTTCAACCAGCCGATCCCGCCAAAGGGCTTGAACCTGAGCTTCCCGATGAGCGACGAGCTGAAAAAGCTGATCGCCGAGCCGACCGACAAGGCAGCGGACGAGAAGAAATCCTGACCCCCAGCCAGTGGCCTGATGCGCTGCAAAGCGCGAATTAAACCTGCAGGCCACCCGTTAGTGTCTAACCTTTCATCCGAGGGCGTTGCGCCCTCGGATGTTGGAAGGTGCCCGTGAAACAACCGTCTGAGGGGAAATCCCGATGAATTACAACTGGGACTGGGGCGTGTTCTTCAAGTCCACCGGCGTGGGCAGCGAAACCTATCTGGACTGGTACATCACCGGTCTGGGCTGGACCATCGCCATCGCCATTTCCGCCTGGATCATCGCCTTGCTACTGGGGTCGGTGCTGGGCGTCATGCGTACGGTGCCAAACCGGCTGGTGTCGGGTATTGCCACCGCTTACGTGGAACTGTTCCGCAACGTGCCACTGCTGGTACAGCTGTTCATCTGGTACTTCCTGGTGCCGGACCTGCTGCCCGAAGGCCTGCAGGAATGGTTCAAGCAAGACCTGAACCCGACCACTTCGGCGCTGATCAGCGTGGTTGTCTGCCTCGGCCTGTTCACCGCCGCCCGTGTTTGCGAGCAGGTGCGGACCGGCATCCAGGCGCTGCCCCGTGGCCAGGAAGCCGCCGCCAGGGCCATGGGCTTCAGCCTGTCGCAGATCTACACCAATGTGCTGCTGCCGCAGGCCTACCGGATCATCATTCCGCCGCTTACGTCAGAATTCCTCAACGTGTTCAAGAACTCCTCGGTGGCGTCGCTGATCGGCCTGATGGAGCTTCTGGCGCAGACCAAGCAAACGGCCGAGTTCTCCGCCAACCTGTTCGAGGCCTTCACCTTGGCCACGCTGATCTACTTCACCCTGAACATGGGCCTGATGCTGCTGATGCGTATGGTCGAGAAGAAAGTCGCCGTGCCCGGCCTGATTTCCGTGGGGGGCAAATAAATGGAAATGGATTTCAGCGAAATCATCCCGGCCCTGCCTGCCCTCTGGGACGGCATGATCATGACCTTGCAGCTGATGGCCATGGGCGTGGTCGGCGGTATCGTGCTCGGTACCATCCTGGCCCTGATGCGCCTGTCGTCCAGCAAGCTGATGTCGCGGGTAGCCGGCGCCTACGTCAACTACTTCCGCTCCATCCCGTTGCTGCTGGTGATCACCTGGTTCTACCTGGCGGTACCCTTCGTGCTGCGCTGGATCACTGGCGAAGACACCCCGGTCGGGGCCTTCACCTCGTGCGTGGTCGCGTTCATGATGTTCGAGGCCGCGTACTTCTGCGAAATCGTCCGTGCCGGCGTGCAGTCGATCTCCAAGGGCCAGATGGGCGCCGCCCAGGCCCTGGGCATGACCTACAGCCAGACCATGCGCCTGATCATCCTGCCGCAGGCATTCCGCAAGATGACCCCGCTGCTGCTGCAGCAGAGCATCATCCTGTTCCAGGACACCTCGCTGGTGTACACCGTGGGCCTGGTGGACTTCCTCAACTCGGCACGCTCCAACGGCGACATCATCGGGCGCTCCCATGAGTTCCTGATCTTCGCCGGTGTCGTGTACTTCATCATCAGCTTCTCCGCTTCGTGGCTGGTCAAGCGCCTGCAAAAAAGGATCACCGTATGATTTCCATCAAGAACGTCAACAAGTGGTACGGCGACTTCCAGGTGCTGACCGACTGCACCACCGAGGTGAAAAAGGGTGAAGTGGTGGTGGTCTGCGGCCCTTCGGGCTCGGGCAAATCCACCCTGATCAAGTGCGTCAACGCGCTGGAGCCGTTCCAGAAAGGCGATATCGTGGTCGACGGTACCTCGATCGCCGACCCAAAGACCAACCTGCCCAAGCTGCGCTCGCGGGTGGGCATGGTGTTTCAGCACTTCGAGCTGTTCCCGCACCTGACCATCACCGAAAACCTGACCATTGCCCAACGCAAGGTCCTGGGCCGCAGCGAAGCGGAAGCGACCAAGAAGGGCCTGGCCCTGCTCGAGCGCGTCGGCCTCAGCGCCCACGCCAAGAAGCATCCGGGCCAGTTGTCCGGCGGGCAGCAGCAGCGCGTGGCCATCGCCCGCGCGCTGTCGATGGACCCGATCGTCATGCTGTTCGACGAACCAACCTCGGCGCTGGACCCGGAAATGGTCAACGAAGTGCTGGACGTGATGGTCGAGCTGGCCCACGAGGGCATGACCATGATGTGCGTGACCCACGAAATGGGCTTTGCCCGCAAGGTGGCCAACCGCGTGATCTTCATGGACAAGGGCAACATCATCGAGGACTGCCAGAAGGAAGCCTTCTTCGGTGACCCGACGGCCCGCCACGAACGCACCCAGCACTTCCTCAGCAAGATCCTGCAACACTGATTTTGCTTCACTGAAACGGTCGGCGCCGCTGCCTTTCGGGCAGCAGGCGCTGGTCGTGACAAGGCCACTGTGATGAAATGCGACCCTTCGCTTCTTCTCCCTGCCAAGCCTGCCGTGAATTCCCGCCTGATACGCCAATTGCTGATACCGCCACTGATCATCCTGCTGATGGTCGGGCTGGGCCTGGCTGGCTATCTGATCAGCGAAAGCAACGGCATCCGCAGCCTCAGCGAAAATGGCGAACGCCAGCTGGAGCTGCACGCGCGCACGGTAGAGAGCGAAATCAGCAAGTACACCTACCTGCCGAGCCTGCTGGAGCTCGAAGACAGCGTCTCGCACTTGCTCACCGAACCTGACGGTGGCTCGCGACAGGCAGTCAACGAATACCTTGAAGGCCTGAACCGGCGCAGCCGCAGCCGGGCCATCTTCGTCCTCGATACCAATGGACGGGTGCAGGCCACCAGCAACTGGCGCGATGCCGACTCGTTCCTGGGTGAAGACCTGTCGTTCCGCGCCTACTTCCAGACCGCCGTGCGTGGGGAGCCCGGGCGCTTCTACGGCATCGGCAGCACCACGGGCGAAGCCGGTTACTACCTGGCCCACGGCCTGGAAGAACACGGCAAGATCATTGGCGTGGCGGTGATCAAGGTGCGCCTGGACACCCTGGAGGAGCGTTGGCAGCGTGCCCGCCTGGAAGCCTTCGTCAGCGACGAGAACGGCATCATCATCCTTTCCAGCGACCCGGCCCGGCGCCTGAAGTCGGTGCGTCCGCTGACCCCGCAAATCAAGGAGCGCCTGGCGCGCAGCCTGCAGTATTACTGGTGGCCGCTGAACGAGTTGCAACCCTTGGCCCGGGAAACCCTGGCCGACGGCGTCGAAAAGCTGACCTTCCCGGCCAACACTGAAACCGCCCAGAGCAAGCCCCACGAAGTGGCGTACCTGGCCCAGACCCGCCGCCTGGCCGATACCCCCTGGCACTTCACCCTCCTGACCCCGCTGCAGGACTTGCGCCGCGAATCCATGGTGCAAGGCATCCTGGTAGGCGTGGCCTTCGCCTTGCTGGCCATCCTCGGCATTGCCTGGAACGAGCGGCGCAAGGTCATCGCCACCCGCCTGGCCGCCCGCGAGGCGCTGGAAGAAGCCAACAGTCAGCTGGAGCGGCGAATCGCCGAACGCACCGCCGACCTGCGCGCCAGCAACGAACGCCTGAAAGGCCAGATTCGCGAGCGCCGGCATGCCGAGCAGACCCTGCGCCACGCCCAGGACGAGCTGGTACAGGCCGGCAAGCTGGCGGCCATCGGGCAGATGTCCACCAGCATCGCCCACGAGCTGAACCAGCCGCTGGCCGCGCTGCGCACCTTGTCCGGCAACACCGTGCGTTTCCTGGAACGCGGGGCGCTGGACACTGCCAGTACCAACCTGCGCACCATGAATGACCTGATCGACCGCATGGGCCGCATCACCGCCAGCCTGCGCTCGTTTGCCCGGCGCGGTGACGACAGCGGCCAGGCCTCGCTGGCCAAGGCGGTGGAAGCCACCTTGCAGGTGCTGGCCAACCGCATCAGCGCTTGCCACCTGCAATTGCATCACCAGTTCGAGGACCAACAACTGGCCATCGACCAGACCCGCCTGGAGCAGATCCTGGTCAACCTGATCGGCAACGCCCTGGATGCCATGGCCGCGCAGCCGTCGCCCGAGCTGTGGCTGGAAGGCGAACTGCAGGGCGACAAGTACCGTTTGCAAGTGCGCGACAATGGTCACGGCATCGACGCAGAAGCGCGCAAGCACCTGTTCGAACCGTTCTTCACCACCAAACCGGGCGAGCATGGCCTGGGCCTGGGCCTGACCCTGTCGGCGAGCCTTGCGGCGGCCGCCAAGGGCAGCCTCAACGTCGAGCACCCCGCCACTGGCGGCACGGCCTTTGTCCTGGCCTTGCCGCTGGTCTCCCCCCCTAGCGAATTGGCAGAGCACCCATGAACCAAGCGCCTCTTACTGTCCTGATCGTCGAAGACGACCCGCATGTGCTGCTCGGCTGCCAACAGGCACTGGCCCTGGAGGACATCGCCTGCGAAGGTGTGGGCAGCGCCGAACAGGCGCTGGAGCGCATCGGCGAGGATTTCGCCGGCATCGTCGTCAGCGACATCCGCTTGCCAGGCATCGATGGCCTGGAGCTGCTTAACCGCCTGAAGGCCCGTGACCGCAGCCTGCCGGTGGTGCTGATCACCGGCCACGGCGATATCGACATGGCGGTAGGCGCCATGCGCAACGGCGCCTATGACTTCATGGAAAAGCCGTTTTCCCCGGAACGCCTGGTCGACGTGGTGCGCCGCGCACTGGAACACCGTGGCCTGTCCCGCGAAGTGGTGGCCTTGCGCCGGCAACTGGCCGAACAGAGCAGCCTGGAGGGGCGCATCATTGGCCGCTCATCGGCCATGCAGGACTTGCGCGAACTGATTGTCAACGTTGCCGATACCTCGGCCAACGTGCTGATCGAAGGCGAAACCGGCACCGGCAAGGAGCTGGTCGCCCGCTGCCTGCACGACTTCAGCCGCCGCCAGGGGCAGCCGTTCGTGGCGCTGAACTGTGGCGGCCTGCCAGAAAACCTGTTCGAGAGCGAGATATTCGGCCACGAGGCCAATGCGTTCACCGGTGCCGGTAAACGCCGCATCGGCAAGATCGAACACGCCAACGGTGGCACGCTGTTCCTCGATGAAGTGGAGAGCATGCCGATCAACCTTCAGATCAAGCTGCTGCGCGTGCTGCAAGAGCGCACCCTGGAGCGGCTGGGCTCGAACCAGAGCATCCCGGTGGACTGCCGGGTGATCGCTGCGACCAAGGCCGACCTCGACACCCTGGGCCAGACTGGCCAGTTCCGCAGCGACCTGTACTACCGGCTGAACGTGGTCACCCTGGAGCTGCCCCCGCTGCGCGAGCGCCGTGAAGATATCCTGCAGCTGTTCGAACACTTCCTGCAGCAGTCGGCCCTGCGCTTCGACCGCGAGATGCCAACGCTGGACAGCCAGACGCTGTCACGCCTGATGGCCCACGACTGGCCGGGCAACGTGCGCGAGTTGCGCAACGTGGCCGAACGCTATGCGCTCGGCCTGCCAGCATTCAAGAAAGGCCCCAGCGGGGCCGCCAGCCAGGGCCTGGGCTTTGCCGAGGCCGTGGAAGCGTTCGAGCGCAACCTGCTGAGTGATGCCCTGCAGCGCACCGGTGGCAACCTCAGCCAGGCCAGCCAGGAGCTGGGCATGGCCAAGACCACGCTGTTCGACAAAGTTAAAAAATACGGCCTCGGCTGACCCCGCACCCTGACCTGGAAGACGATGTGGACCTGGTATTCAAAGCTGCCCTTGGCGCTGGCGTGGTACTGCTGCTGGCGATGCTGTCGAAGACGCGCAACTACTACATCGCCGGGCTGGTACCGCTGTTCCCCACCTTTGCGCTGATTGCCCACTACATTGTCGGCAAGGGGCGCAGCATTGCCGACCTGAAGACCACCATCCTGTTTGGCATGTGGTCGATCATTCCGTACTTCGTGTACCTGGCGACCCTGTATGTGCTGGTCGACCGCCTGCGCCTGGAGGCGTCGCTGGCGCTGGCCACGGTGGCCTGGCTGATGGCCGCGACCGTGCTGGTGACCTTGTGGCTGCGGATGCACTGAGGGC
>NZ_JABMCW010000095.1:0-17618 GCF_013179705.1 Pseudomonas sp. CM25
CAGTTCATCGGTTTTACCGCGTAGTCACGGCTTTCCGACGAAGTGGTGAACATGTTCTCGGCATAGTTGGACCAGTGGCCGGAACGCTCCCAGAGAATGCGGTCGACAACCTGCGGGGTCTTGATTTCCAGGTAGCCGTTGGCGCGCTGAACCTGGCGCATGTACTGCTCAAGCACCTGGTACACCGTCCAGCCATTGGCGTGCCAGAACACCATGCCCGGGGCTTCTTCCTGCAGGTGGAACAGGTCGAGCTGCTTGCCGATCTTGCGGTGGTCGCGTTTTTCGGCTTCTTCGATGCGCTGGATGTAGGCTGCCAGCTGCTTCTTGTCAGCCCAGGCAGTGCCGTACACGCGTTGCAGCTGCTCGTTCTTGGCATCGCCGCGCCAGTAGGCGCCGGACAGCTTGGTCAGCTTGAATGCCTTGAGGAAGCGGGTGTTGGGCACGTGCGGGCCGCGGCACATGTCGACGTATTCTTCGTGGTAGTACAGGCCCATGGCCTGTTCATCCGGCATGTCTTCGACCAGGCGCAGCTTGTAGTCTTCGCCACGGGTGGTGAACACGTCGATGACTTCGGCACGCGGCGTGACCTTCTTGATCACGTCGTAGTCTTTTTCGATCAGCTGCATCATGCGCTTTTCGATGGCGGCCATGTCTTCCGGGGTGAAGGGCCGCTCGTAGGCGATGTCGTAGTAGAAGCCTTCGTCGATGACCGGGCCGATCACCATTTTGGCGGTCGGGTAAAGCTGCTTCACCGCGTGGCCGACCAGGTGGGCGCACGAGTGACGGATGATCTCCAGTCCCTCTTCATCTTTAGGGGTGATGATCTGCAGGGTGGCGTCGTGGTTGATCAGGTCGCAGGCGTCGACCAGTTTGCCGTCGACCTTGCCGGCGACGGTGGCCTTGGCCAGGCCGGCACCGATCGAAGCGGCAACGTCGGCTACGGATACGGCGTGATCGAACGAACGTTGACTGCCATCGGGAAGAGTAATTACGGGCATGGCGCCTCCTCTCCTAGTGGTGACCCCTACCAAAGGTCACGTGGGTTGGGATGAGCCAGTACAAGATCCGGCCTGCCTTCCTTCATCAAGGAAGCCTGCCTCACAGTGGCAGAAGCCTTTCGGCTTGTCAGGAGCGAACCAGAGTGACTGGAAAGAAAAAAGATAGCTGCGGCCGGCACAGTGCGACCACAAGCCGAGCATGCTAGCACGCGGGTTGCACCCCAAGCAGAAATATTTGGAAATTGCGCCGAAGCGGTGAACTAACGCGGAAAAATACCGCTCAGACTTTGGGAAGCAACCTACTCTTGATGAGACCTTGACCCAAGGAGTAACCGGTTATGAGATTTCCGTCCCTTCTGGCCGTATGTGCCATGAGCGCCCTGCTGCCGCTGGCGGCTCACGCAGGCGATTTCCCGCCAGGTAAGGAGCAGGGCTACATGACCCAGTGCCGGGAGGTAGCGACAAACCAGGGCGTGAGCACCGAAATGGCGACCAAGCACTGCTCGTGCGGCGCGCAGGCCATCAAGAAAAACTTCACCGATGCAGAGATTGCAGACCTCGATAGCAGTGACGGGGTAGACGCCAAGCTTATGGCCAAGGCTCAAAGCGTTGTAAAAAAGGCCTGCACACCCCATAGCTGAAGCCTTAAAGCGGGGTTGGCGAGCATTTATTTGAGCTGAATCAGCTTCTGATGAATGTAAAAGGCGCTACACGCGCAGAATTAGACTATGATGTTGTCCGTGCTCCGTAGCTTTCGCCGCATTGCACTACTGAAAATTTAATGTCTGGAGATTCATCCCATGTCCAATCGCCAAACCGGCACCGTCAAATGGTTCAATGATGAGAAAGGCTTCGGCTTCATCACCCCACAAGGCGGCGGCGACGACCTGTTCGTTCACTTCAAGGCCATCGAATCCGACGGCTTCAAGAGCCTGAAAGAAGGCCAGACTGTTTCCTTCGTCGCCGAGCGCGGCCAGAAGGGCATGCAGGCTGCACAGGTTCGTCCGGAGTAATTCGGAAGCTGTGAAAAAACCCGCCCATGTGGCGGGTTTTTTTATGGGCCACCGCCCCTGAAGCCGGCGCCGAGCTGGTAGGAGCAGCCTTGTGCTGCGAAGTGGCCCACATGGCCGGCACATAATGGTCGGTCAGTGCCGGCCTCTTCGCAGCTCGAGGCTGCTCCTACTGATACAGAGGGCGGAGCCAGGCTGCCAGTTTAACCGCAGTTGACACGGGTCACGGTGCCCTGCTCGTTTACATTCAGGTTCAGACGCTCGGAGCGATATTCCAGGGTAACCACATCGTGGGGCTTGAGAATGCGCGCCATCTGCGAACCACTGGCCTTGCGTGCCTGCTCCAGCAGCTCGGCGCTGCCCTGCTTGCCGATGGCGAAATCGGCGCCGCTGGCTTCGCAGCGGCCATCGTTGCCGGCTGGGGTTTCTGGCGCCTTGCCACCCCCAGCGCTGCCACCAGTGCTGCAACCAGCCAGGACAGCTGCCACAGCCAGGGTTGCCAACAAAGCACGGGTACGGAACATGAATCCTCCTAAATCGGTGTGGGAACTGCCTGATACGACAGTTCCGCCAAGCGTTGGTTGCAAAACCGGACAAGTCTGCCTCAACCCGGCGTGTCAGGCGAAAGGTAATCGTGACCGAATTTTACCGCTTAACTGACGAGGCGCTTGGTTTGCCCTGCAAAGTCATGATTTACTTTAGGAAGTGAAGGCACAATGCCTCCTGCGAACATCAGGATCCGGTGTTCGCCCTTTCGTCCCGGGCCGCAAGCGAGAGCCTTTCATGAGCAGCCACAGCATCGATGCCGATATCAAGGTCAGGTGGGCCGAGGGCCAGAGCGCCTATAGCCCCAGTACCCCCGAGGAATTGCTATTGATTGCCGTCGACCTGCTGGTGCGCGATCGCGGCAGCGAGGCGGCACGCAGCTTTATCGACCAGGTGTTCGAGCGGTTTGCTTCGCATGCCGCTGTTCCGATCGCGCCAAACGGGCGTTGAGCGGGTTGGGCTGCATCGGGACTGACAGGCGCCGCATATTTTCCGGTAACCACCTGTCAGCCCTGATGCAATCCCTGACGGACTGCCTTGCCAGCGATCGACGGCCAACACCCACCTTCAAAAGGTCACACCAGAAACAAGCGCAATATTGCTATAGGGCTGACACTCCCCAGTACGCACCACCGCCCGGGCACTGCGCGACAGCACCTTGAATTCTTCATGGCTCAGCCATTCCCGCTTGCCCAGCTTGCCCTTCAAGCGCTCGATCTCGACCAGCGCCGGCGGCACCACTTTCTGCATCTCCTCCGCCAGCACATGCCGCTCGACCTGCAATTCGCTCAGCACCACCCGCAACACGCTGGCGAAATCCGGCAGCCCCGGGGTGATGGCCAGGTCGATCAGCTCGACCCCCGGCGGCACTGGCAACCCAGCATCACCGATCACCAGAATATCGCCATGCCCCATGCCGGCAATGGTCCGCGACAGGGCAACGTTCAGCAGCGGGGTTTTCTTCATGGCGCTAGCTCCGCCAGATAAGGAATGGACGGCTGGGCCCCGGCGCGGGTGACCGACAGGGCCGCTGCGCGCTGGCCGAAGGCGATGGCCTCGCCCTCCCCCAGCCCGCGCACCAGGCCAGCGGCAAAGCCGCCGATGAAGGTATCGCCGGCAGCAGTGGTGTCCAGCGGTTGCACCACCGGCGCCGGATAGTGCTGATGGCCTTGGGCGCTCACCCGCAACGCCCCTTGCGCGCCCAAGGTGATGATGACCTTGCCCGCCCCCAGTTGCAGCAAGCGCTCGCCGGCCCGCCGGGCACTGCCCTGGTCGGTGACCGCAATACCGGTCAGGGCCTCGGCCTCGCTCTCGTTGGGGGTGAGGTAGTCGATGTGCGCGAACCAGTCCGCGGGCAACGGGCCCGTGGCGGGCGCGGGGTTGAGGATCACCTGCTTGCCCAGCTCACGCCCCCTGGCCAGGGTCCAGGCCACGGTATCCATGGGCACCTCCAGCTGGCAGATGATCACCTCGGCCGCCTGCAGCAACGCATCAAACGCCTTTACCGATTGTGGCGTCAGCAGGCCATTGCCGCCGGGGATGATGACGATGCAGTTCTGACTGGCGGCATCCACGGTAATCAGCGCTATCCCACTGGACACCCCGGGGCAGGTGCTGACGCCCTGGCAGTCGATACCCTCGACATACAAGGCCCGGTGCAGTTGCCGGCCATAATCATCGTCACCCACGTTGCCGATCATCGCCACGCTCCCACCCAGCCGCGCCACTGCCACCGCCTGGTTGGCACCTTTGCCGCCCGGCACGGTGAAAAAACTGTCGCCAGGCAGCGTTTCGCCGGCCCGCGGCAGGCGCTGCGCGCGGGCCACCAGGTCCATGTTGAGGCTACCGACCACCACGACCTTGGCATTCATGACATTTCCTTAGCGTTAGCGGTAATCGTTGAACAGGTCCGGGCGCGGCCCGGTGGACTCGCGCAAGACAATGCGCGGGGCAACGATGCGTTGCTCTGCCGCGCCTTGGCGGGGCGTACCGATGCGCGCCAGCAACAGCGACGCGGCGTTTTCGCCAAGCTCGCGAATCGACTGGCCCACCGTGGTCAGCGGTGGGTACACGTAACGGCTCAGTTCGATGTCGTCGAAACCGATCACCGACAACTCGCCAGGTACGTTGATATTGCGTTCGGCCGCCGCACGCAGCACGCCAAAGCCGATCATGTCGTTGCCGGCAAAAATCGCGGTGGGCCGCTCGCCCTCCAGCACCCGGGCTGCCGCTGCATGGCCACCGGGGCTGGTGAAGTCGCAGTGCAGCACGCGGCTGCCCTGTACTTGCACCCCGGCTTCGGCCATGGCCCGGCGAAAACCGCCGAGGCGCAGCTGGGTGACGCCGGTTTCGGCGGGGCCGCCGATGTAGGCGATGTCGCGATGGCCAAGCTCCAGCAGGTGCCGGGTGGCCAGGTAGGCGCCCTGCTCGTGGTCGATGCGCACCAGGTCGGCATCGACGCCTTCCAGTTCACGGTCGACGATCACCATAGGCGTGCGCACGCAGGCCAGGCTTTGCAGCAGGTCGCTGTCCTGGCCCACCGAGGCCACCACCAGGCCGTCGATGCGCTTTTCCAGCAGCACGCGCAGGTAGCTGCGCTGCTTTTGCGGGTTGTCGTCGGAATTGCACAAGATCACGCAGTAGCCGTTGCGTTCGCAGACGTCTTCGATGCCCCGCGCCAGCTCGGCGAAATACGGGTTGACGCTGTTGGGCACCAGCAAGCCGATGGTGGCCGTGCTGCGCGCCTTCAGCGAGCGCGCCACGGCACTGGGCACGTAGTCGAGCTCGACGATGGCGGCTTCTACCTTCAACCGTACCTGCTCGCTGACAGGCCGGGTCTTGTTCAGTACATGGGACACGGTGGTGTAGGAAATACCCGCCAGTGCCGCGACATCTTTGATGGTTGCCATGGTTTCAGTTCCGCCGGGCTGCACGCCGGCTGCGGTAAGTGTCCAGCACCACGGCGATGACGATCACCGCCCCGGTGATGATGCGTTTGGTGGGTTCGCTGGCGCCGATCTGCGCCAGCCCGGCGGCCAGTACAGAAATGATCAGCACGCCAAAAAAGGTGCTGATGACCGAGCCGCGCCCGCCCATCAGGCTGGTGCCGCCAATCACCACGGCGGCGATCACCTGCAGCTCCAGGCCGGCGCCGGCATTGGGGTCTGCCGCTTCCAGCCGCGATATCTGGAACAGCGCGGCCAGGCCGGCGAGCAAGCCCATCAGGGCAAACACCAGCACTTTGTACGGGCGCGGGTCGATGCCAGCCAGGCGCACAGCCTCTTCGTTGGTGCCGATACCGATCAGGTAGCGGCCGAACACGGTGCGGGTCAGCACCAGATGGGCCAGCACGATCACCAGCAAGGCGATGATGAACGCAGGGGAAATACCGAACGCGACCGGGTCGGAGAACCAGGCATAGGCATCGCCGATATAGGCAGTGCGCGAGTCGGTGAACTGGTAGGCCAGGCCACGGGCCATTTCCAGCACGCCGAGCGAAACGATGAACGACGGAATGCGCCAGGCCACGGTGACGGCGCCGGTAATGCTGCCCGCCAGCGCGGCCACGGCCATGCCCAGCAGCGCCGAAGGCAGCACGCCCCAGCCCCAGCCCAGAATCGCCACGCTTACCGCCGAGGCCGCCAGCGCAAGCACCGAACCCACCGACAGGTCGATGCCGCCAATGATCAGCACAAAGGTCATGCCTACCGCCAACACCATCAGGTCGGGGATCTGGTTGGCCAGGGTGCTGAAGGTGTTGTAGGACCAGAAATGGCTGCTGAGCAACGAGAACAGCACGATCATCGCCAACAAGGCGCCGGCCAGGCCCAGGTAGGTGCCCAGGCCATGGTAGCTGCCACTGCGGCGCACGGGGGTAGCGCCTTGGCTGTCAAGCGGGGTGGTTTTCATGCGTCCATCCTGGGGGCTGCATCATGCAGCAGCGCGTCACGTTTCTGATAACCGGCGAAGGCGGCCGCCAGCAGCTGGTCCTGGCTCCAGTGGTCACGGTCGAAGGTGTCGATCAGGCGGCCGGCGGACAGCACGGCGATGCGGTCGCAGATCAGCATCAGCTCGCGCAAGTCGCTGGACACCACTACCAGCGCCTTACCCTGGCGCACCAATTCAGCCAGCAGGCCATAGATGTCGAACTTGGCTCCGACGTCTATGCCACGGGTGGGCTCGTCGAACAGCAATACCTGGCAGTCGCGCTCCAGCCAGCGGCCGATTACCACCTTCTGCTGGTTGCCGCCAGACAATTCGCCCACCACCTGGTGGGGGCCGGCACTGCGGATGCGCATGGCCTGGATCTGGCGCTCGGCCAGGGCCCGCTCGGCCTCGCCATCGAGCACACCGGCGCGCGAGACCGCGCCGAGGTTACCCAAAGCAATATTGGCGCTGATCGACTGGGTCAACAGCAGGCCTTCGCCTTTGCGGTCTTCGGTAATCAAGGCAATACCGGCCCGCACCGCCGCCCTGGGCGAATCGATCTTTACGGCCTGCAGTGGCTGGCCCAGCGCGATGCTGCCGCTGTCGGCACGGTCAGCGCCGTAGATCAGCCGCAGCAGCTCGGTACGGCCGGCGCCGATCAGGCCGGAGATGCCGAAGATCTCCCCTGCCCTGACCTCGAATGACACTTCGCGCACCTTGTCAGCGCGGCTGAGCTTGTCGACCTTCAGCAGCGGCGCGCCGATCTGCCGGCGGCCCAGGTCGATATGCTCGCCCAGTTCGCGGCCGACCATCAGGTTGACCAGCTCGGCGCTGCTGTAGCGCTGGATCGGCTCGTCGCACACCAGCTTGCCGTCGCGCAGCACGACGATGCGCTGGGCCACGCGCTGCAGCTCTTCGAGCCGGTGCGAAATATAGACGATGGCCACCCCGCGCTGGCGCAGCCGTTCGATCTGGGTGAACAGCAGCTCCACCTCGCGCGCGGTGAGCATGGCGGTGGGCTCGTCGAAAATCAGCACATGGCAGTCGCCGATCAGGTTGCGGGCGATTTCGACCATCTGCTGATGGCCGATGCCCAGCTCGCCGACCGGGGTGTCCGGGTCGATGGCGTCGAGGCCGACCTGGGCCATGGCAGCGGTGGCCAGCTGGCGCAGGCGCTTGTGACTGATCCAGCCAAAACGGCTGGGCAGGTTGTCGAGAAACAGGTTCTCGGCCACGGTCAGGGTCGGCAGCAGGTTCAGCTCCTGCATGACCATGCGTATACCCATGCGCTCGGCCTCGCTGCGGCTGCCGGGCGCATAGGCCTGGCCGCGGTAGCGCATGTGGCCGGTGGTGGGGGTTTCCAGACCACTGATCAGCTTGGACAGGGTGCTCTTGCCGGCGCCGTTTTCGCCGGTCAGGGCCAGCACTTCGCCGGCACGCAGGTTCAGGCTGACCTCGGCCAGCACGGGCTGGGCGTAGGTCTTGCCCAGGCCGCTGGCGGCGAGCACCACTTCATTGGCCGATGCCGGCATGGCCGTTTCTCCTGGCAGCGTCAGGGCTTCTTGGTGATGAGTTCGACCGGGGTCTGGATGACATTGTCGGCATCCACATCGGGCTTCTCGCCCTTGACCATTTTCAGCGCGGCCTGAATACCGTAAACGGCCTGCTGACTGGCAGCCTGGTCGAGGGTGGCGAGCACGCGGCCATCGGCAAGCATCGGCTTGATGGCGTTGATGTTGTCGTAGCCCACCACTTGCACCTGCCCGGTCTTGCCGGCGGCGCGCACGGCCGATACGGCGCCCAGGGCCATGCTGTCGTTGCCGGCCAGCAGGGCTTTCAGGTCGGGGTACTCGTTGAGCATGGACGCGGCAACCGCGTTGCCTTTGTCGATTTCCCAGTTGCCGCTCTGCACCGAAACGATCTGCATCTGCGCGGCATCCATGGCGTCCTTGAAGCCGGCGGTGCGCTGCTGGGCGTTGGTGGTGGTCGGCACGCCTTCGATGATGCCCACATGGTCGCCGGCCTTGAGCTTCTGGCTGGCCAGGTAATCGCCGACCATGCGTGCGCCCTTGCGGTTGTCGGGGCCCACAAAGGGCACGCTGATGCCTTTGCTCTTGAGCAGCTCAGGGTCCAGGCGGTTGTCGATGTTGATCACCACCACGCCCTTGTCCATTGCCTTCTTGACCGCCGATACCAGCGCCTTCGAATCAGCAGGGGCAATAACCAGGGCCTTGGCGCCGGCATTGACCATCTGCTCGACGATGCGGATCTGTTCGCCGGTGTCGGTTTCGTTCTTGATGCCGTTGGCGACCAGCTCGAATTGGTCGGGGTGGGCTTTCTGGTAGTCCTTGGCGCCGTCTTCCATGGTGCGGAAGAATTCGTTGGCCAGCGACTTCATGACCAGGGCGACCTTGGGCGGGTCTTCGGCGTGGGCGGCGGAAAACGGCAGGGTGAGGGACAGCGAGGAAACGACAGCGAGGGCCAGCAGACGACCGGGGAACGGCAGTTTCATGGACGATGACTCCGAATCTTGTTTTTTTATCGGATCGCAAACGTTTGCGTTGACTAACTATGGTAACAGGACCGGGGTTTGTCAATGCCGCTTGGCTATCGTTGGCCAAAACACTGCTGGCCCGATTATCCAGATTTTTTCCGAAAAACCGAACACCTTTTCCTATGCTTGTTCGGAATCTCGAATGGAATGCTTGCCTTTGCAGGCGCGGCCTTGTGTCGCGATGGGCTGCGCAGCAGCCCCAGGATGGATGATTCAGCGAAGAAAGCCGGGGCTGCTACGCAGCCCATCGCGGCACAAGGCCGCTCCTACAGACAGCACGCTCCGGTGTGGTATGAAAAGTGCCTGAAACACGGGGCGACACAACAAACGTCTCATTAGGAAGAGAGAACAATAACGATGAATGCCGCACTGAAAACCTTCGCCCCCAGCGCACTCGCCCTGCTGCTGATCCTGCCCGCCACCGCCTCGGCCAAAGAAGCCGAAACCCAGCAGAAGCTGGCCAACGTGGTCATCCTCGCCACTGGCGGCACCATTGCCGGTGCTGGCGCCAGCGCCGCCAACAGCGCCACCTACCAGGCCGCCAAGCTGGGCGTCGACAAGCTGATCGCCGGCGTGCCGGAACTGGCCGATATCGCCAACGTCCGCGGCGAGCAGGTGATGCAGATCGCCTCCGAAAGCATCACCAACGAAGACTTGCTGAAACTGGGCAAGCGCGTTGCCGAACTGGCCGACAGCAACGACGTCGACGGTATCGTCATCACCCACGGCACCGACACCCTGGAAGAGACCGCGTTCTTCCTCAACCTGGTTGAAAAGACCGACAAGCCGATCGTGGTCGTCGGTTCGATGCGCCCGGGCACCGCCATGTCCGCAGACGGCATGCTCAACCTGTACAACGCCGTGGCCGTGGCCGGCGACAAGCAGTCGCGTGGCAAGGGCGTGCTGGTGACCATGAACGACGAGATCCAGTCGGGTCGTGATGTCAGCAAATCGGTCAACATCAAGACCGAAGCCTTCAAGAGCGCCTGGGGCCCGATGGGCATGGTAGTGGAAGGCAAGTCCTACTGGTTCCGCCTGCCGGCCAAGCGCCACACGGTCAACTCCGAGTTCGACATCAAGCAGATCAGCAGCCTGCCGCAGGTGGACATCGCCTACGGCTATGGCAACGTCACCGACACCGCCTACAAGGCGCTGGCACAGGGCGGTGCCAAGGCGCTGATCCATGCTGGTACCGGCAACGGTTCGGTGTCGTCGCGGGTGGTGCCGGCGCTGCAGGAGCTGCGCAAGAATGGCGTGCAGATCATCCGTTCGTCCCACGTCAACCAGGGTGGCTTCGTGCTGCGCAACGCCGAGCAGCCCGATGACAAGAACGACTGGGTCGTGGCCCATGACCTGAACCCGCAGAAGGCGCGGATTCTGGCGATGGTGGCGATGACCAAGACCCAGGACAGCAAAGAGCTGCAGCGGATCTTCTGGGAGTATTGATCGCTTAACCCAAGGAAGCCGGGGCACCCTCGTGCCCCGCTTCCCTGGGTCTCACCCCTGCAGGTTCATGACCATTTCATGCCAGGCCATGCCGCCGTGGTCAGAGGGCGAAGGCTGTACGTACTGATAGCCCATCTTGCGGTACAACTCGACGTGCTGTTCCTTGCACATCAGGTGAATGGTCTGCTTGCCCTGCGCCTTCATGCGCTGGATGAATTCATTCATCAGCAACCTGGCTTAGCCTTTGCCCTGTTCTGCCGGGTCGACCACTACCGACATGATCACCACGTTGGGTGCCTGCGGGTCGTGGCCGACCAGTTCCTTGAACGCTTCGTCGGACATCACTACCTGGTGGGCGCAGCCGCTGTTGATGAAGCCGACGATGCCTTGCGAGTCTTCGAGCAGCAGGAAGCCTTGCGGGTACTGGCTGATACGGGTGCGGATCTTTTCCAGGGTGGCGGCTTCGTCACCCTCGTAGGCGCCAATCTCGATGGCGTAGCAGCGCTCGGCGTCTGCCACGACAGGCTGACGGAATTGCGTGTTGCTCATGGGACAGGCTCCAGAATCAGTTTGATTGTATTATCGCAGTGCATGGCACCGGCTGCGCCGGTGACCGCTGGCAAGCCAGGCTCCCACCGATACTGCAGATGGCTTGACACCCATGCAGTCGAAGCAGGAGCGGCCTGGGGAATCAAGGTTCGATACGCTTCAGGTCATTCAACAACCCCATCAACTGCTGCAGCTTCTGTTCGTCAAACTGCGCTTGGATCGGCCCGGTGGGGAGTATTCCGGGCCCGCCCCAAAACCTGTCAGCAACACCGTTACCGGAACCGATACTCCAACCCCGCCCCCGCATACCAGGAGCGCCCAGGCGCTGCCTCGTAGTACCGCCCATTGCCGTCGCCGACAATCACCGACCCCACGTACTGCCGGTCAAACAGGTTGTCCAGCCGCACCAGCTGGTGGAACGTCCACGCCCCGACATGCTGCTCGAACCGCGTGCGCCAGTTGAACACGGCATACGCCGGCGCCGCCTTGGCGCTGTTGCTGTCATCCACGTAGACCTTACTGCGGTACTGGCCTTCAACACCCATGCTGATGGACGCGACGGGCTTCCACAGCAGCTCGCCATACAGGTTGTCGAGCGGCACACCGGGCAACCGGTTACCGCTTTCGATGGTCTGACTGACATCCTCGGCGTAGCGCGCATCGGTGCGGGTGTAGACCAGGGTGGTCTGCCACTGCTCGCTCAGGTCACTCTGCAGGCTCGCCTCAAAACCGCGCCGCACAGTACGCCCGGCATTGCGATAGCTGGTGCGGCCGTCTTTTGAACTGTCGACGACGATTTCGTCATCGGTCCGAATCTCATACACCGCCGCATTCAGCCGCGTGCGTTCGCCAAGCCGGTACTTCACGCCCATTTCATACTGCATGCTGGTGGCGGGTTCGAGGCCGAAGTTGAAGCTTTCGGCGGTACCCGGGGCATAGGCCATCTCGGCCTGCGTGGGGGTTTCGAAGCCTTTGCCAACACTCACGTAGCCACGCAGGTCAGGCGTGAACGCGTACATCACCGACAGCGAAGGCGTGGCCTGCTGGTACTTTTTCGAGCCGCTGGAATCACCGTTGGCCAGGTAATGGTCATCTACCCGCATTTCCATCGTGCTGTAGCGCAGCCCCAGCTCGCTGGTCCAGTTGCCGATTACCCAGTGGGCCTGAAGGTACGGGTCCAGGCTGGTGGCTGTGTCCTGCTCGTCACGGCGCAGTTCGCCCTTCACGCCTAGCTGATCGCCGCTGAAGTTCTGGTAGCCGCGGCGGTCGTCCTTGCTCTGGTCGTAATCGGCGCCGACGGTAAAGGTGAGGTTGCCCGGCACAGCGGCAACCGGCTGGATCCAGCGCAGGGTGCCACCGTGAAACTGCCGATCAAAATCCACCACCCCGCCACCGCGCTGGCTGTTGGAGGCAACTGTCCTGGGAATGGACAGGTACTGCACCACACTGCGCTGCCCCGCATACAGGTTGAGCTGCAGCGTGGCATCGCCGAAATAGCGCTCGTAGTTCATGCCAAGCTGCTGATGATCGATGCTCTTGCGGGTGTTGTAGGTATCCGCCACTGGGGCGCTTGAACGCGGGTCGTGTTTGTAGGCGTCCCAGGTCTGCCCCAGCGGGTCCTGCGTGTTGTTCTGCTCCAGGCTGCTGTAGATCAGCGCCAGGCGCGAGTCATCGTCGGGCTTGAAATTGACCTTGGCGAAGGTCTGATCGCGACGCGCGGCACTGTGGTCGCGGTAGCCATCGGTGTCCATGCGCGATGCATCCAGGACGAAACCGGCGGTGTCGGTACCGCCTTCGGCAGACAGGTGGTTCTTGTTGAAGCCATCGCTGCCGAAGGTGGTTTCGGCGCCGACCCGGGCCGGCCCCTGGCCGTCACGGGTGAACATCTGGATCACCCCACCGGCATTGCTGCCGTACAGCGTCGCGGCAGGGCCGCGCAGCACCTCGATGCGCTCGGCCACGTCCAGGTTGAGCGTGGCCGCCTGCCCCTGGCCATCGGGGGTGCTGGCGGGTATACCGTCGCTCAGCAGCTTGATGCCGCGTACACCGAACGCTGAACGGGCACCGTAGCCGCGCGAGGAAATCTGCAGGTCCTGGGCGTAGTTCTGGCGGTTCTGCACCACCAGCCCCGGCACCTTCGTCAGAACTTCCGACAGGTTGACGCCAAGCTGGCCGTCGGTGCCGTTGGACAGGTCAACGGTATCGACCGAAAACGGCAAGTCGAAGCTGCTGGTGGGCGCATAGGCACCGGTGACCACCATGGGGTCCATGACCACCACATCGGGGGCCCGGGGGGCGGCATGGCCAGCGGCATTCATGCCCCCTGCCAGAAACAGGGCAAGGCCCGTGCGTGCGGGTAAACGAGAAGGGATTTGATACATGCAAAACTTCCTGAAACCCAGGCCGACCCTTTGCAGGTCACGCCCGGGGCAACGCCACCGTGCGGCTGGCACGGTATACGAAAGCAGATAGATGAATTCAAAGGGTCTTGGTAACGCAGGCCTAGATCCTGTTGATGTAACAGTGGCCTTGGGTGCTGACCACCGACAGCCGCTTCTCGATTGCCCTGCCCTGGTAATCCAGCGCAATGCGCACGATCTGCAGCAGCGGCGCGCCTGGCTCCAGACCCAACAACTGGGCCTGATCGGCATCGGCACAGATAGCGAAAATACGCTCATCGGCATGCGCCACCGTTGCCCCGAAGCGCTGCTGATATAGCCGGTAGAGGGTGTTGGGCAGCACTTCCGGCTGGCGCTCCAGGCCGAAGAAACGCTCGGCACACAGGATGATGTCTTCGTAGATGGCTGGCTTGCCGTCCAGTTCGCGGATACGCGAAATATGGATGACCTTGGCCCCCGGCTGCAGGCCCAGCGCTTGTGCTTCCTGCACGCTGGCCTTGCGTACCTTGCGCCCCAGCACGATCGACACCGGCAGGCAGCGTTCGCCGTCCGGGCGGCAGATATTGAAGAAACGGAACAAGGCATGGTCACCATCATGGGTGGCAACCGACGTTCCCTTGCCCTGCTGGCGTACCACCACATTCTCGGCCACCAGCTCATTGAGCGCCTTGCGCAGCGTGCCGACGCTGACCTGATAAGTGGTCGCCAATGCCGCCTCGCTGGGAATGAACGTGCCAGGTGACCACTCCCCTGACTGGATGCGCTCCATCAGCAAGTCTTTGATCTGCATGTACAGCGGCTGAAAGGTCGGGGCCTTGGGCGGATTTTGCAGGGCGTCGTTCATGGGCATCTGGCGTCGGCAGTTCGTAGAGCTGGAGTATAACCCGAACGAGGGAAAAAGCATCTCGCCTTGACTATCCTACAACCTATGTCCTATACATGACCTACGGCATATGAATGACCGTCACAGGAGAACAACAATGAGCATTGATTTTGTCGTCCACGATGCCGACGACGCTGTCGGCGTCGTCGTAGTCGAAGGCGTGCAGGCGGGCCAGAAGTTGACAGGTTGGGTCATGGACCAGGACCAGACCCTGGAATTCGTGGTGCGTGACGCCATCCCGATCGGCCACAAACTGGCCATTCGTGACCTGCAGGAAGGCGATACCGTGATCAAGTACGGGGTCGATATCGGCCGGGTCGTCAAGCCCATCCGTGAAGGCGAGCACCTCCACGTCCACAACGTCAAAACCAAGAGGTGGTAAGCATGGAACTCAACGGGCGCACTTTCCTGGGCTACCGCCGCGACAATGGCCGTGTGGGCATTCGCAACCACGTGATCATCCTGCCGGTGGACGACATCTCCAATGCCGCTGCCGAAGCGGTGGCCAACAACATCAAGGGCACCCTCGGGCTGCCGCACCCTTATGGTCGGCTGCAGTTCGGCGAGGACCTGGAGTTGCACTTCCGCACCCTGATCGGCACCGGCTGCAACCCCAACGTCGCAGCAGTGGTAGTGATCGGCATCGAGCCAGGCTGGACCCGACGCGTCGTCGAGGGTATCCGCGCCACCGGCAAACCGGTGGAAGGCTTCTGGATCGAGCAGAACGGCGACCACAACACCATCTGCGCCGCCTCGCGCAAGGCCCGCGAGTTCGTGCAGTACGCCACCGAGCTGCGCCGCGAGGCATGCGACATCAGCGAGTTGTGGGTGTCGACCAAGTGTGGCGAGTCCGACACCACTTCCGGCTGTGGCGCCAACCCCACCGTCGGCAACGCTTTCGACAAGCTGTACGCCCAGGGCTGTACCCTGGTGTTTGGCGAAACATCAGAGTTGACTGGCGGCGAGCACCTGGTCGCCGAGCGTTGCAGCACCCCGGCGGTGCGGGAGAAATTCCAGTTCATGTTCGACCGCTACAGCGCCATGATCGACCGCTGGAAAACCAGCGACCTGTCCGAGTCGCAACCGACCAAGGGCAACATCGAGGGGGGCCTGACCACCATCGAGGAAAAAGCCTTGGGCAATATCCAGAAGATCGGCCGTAAATGCCGGGTGGACGGTGTGCTGGACAAGGCCGAGGAACCCACCGGGCCGGGCTTGTGGTTCATGGACTCGTCGTCTGCCGCCGCCGAGATGGTGACCTTGTGCGCAGCGTCCGGGTATGTGGCGCATTTCTTCCCCACCGGGCAGGGCAACGTCATCGGCAACCCTATCTTGCCGGTGATCAAGATCTGCGCCAACCCGCGCACCTTCCGTACCATGGGTGAGCATATCGATGTCGATGTATCCGGCCTGCTGCGGCGCGAGATAAACATGGACGATGCGGGCGACCGCCTGCTCGACATGCTGATGCGCACTGCCAACGGGCGCTTCACCGCCGCCGAAGCGCTGGGGCACCGCGAGTTCGTGCTGACCCGGTTGTTCGAAAGCGCCTGACCGGCCACGCCGTTGCCTGCCACGGGCAACGGCGTTGGTTTTTTGCCTGCGTTCAAGAAGTACGTCTCACAACAACCATAAAATGGAGACCTTCATGAAACCGCTCCGCCCTGCCCCCACTCCTCCTCCCCCTCCGCTGTTTCTCCCCCAGCCCGCGCAACCACCACGACCGTACTGACCTGCACCGGGCCCTACAAAAATAAAGACCCTGTTCCCTGCCCTGATCAGCGCGATTGGCGTGGGGTATACGCTCATGGAGAAACAACCGTGAAAATTCTCAAGAACCTGTATGTCCAGGTAGTCATCGGCCTGATCGCCGGTATTCTTCTCGGCTACTGCTGGCCCTCGCTCGGGGTCGAGATGAAGCCCCTGGGTGATACCTTCATCCGCCTGATCAAGATGCTCATCACCCTGGTGATCTTCTGCACCGTGGCCATCGGCATCGCGCGCATGGAAAGCCTGAAGGAGCTGGGCAAGGTCGGTTTCAAGACCTTCATGTACTTCGAAGTGGTGACCACCCTGGCGCTGCTGCTGGGCATGATCATCGCCAACCTGGTGCAGCCCGGTGCCGGCATGAACATCGACCCGGCCAGCCTCGACGGTGGCGCCATGTCGCAGTACCTGGACCAGGTACACGCGCAGGAGTCTTCCAGCCTGCTCACCCAGTTGATCCCCAACTCGGTGGTCGGCGCCTTCGCCAGCGGCAACCTGCTGCAGGTATTGTTGTTCTCGGTGCTGTTCGGCGTGGCGTTGTCCGGCATGTCCAGGCGCAGCCGGCTGGCCGCGCGGGTGATCGAACAGTTTGGCGAAACCCTGCTGCGCATCGTCGGCATGATCATGTGGCTGGCTCCGATCGGCGCGTTCGGCGCCATGGCCTTCACCATCGGCAAGTACGGCATCGGTGCACTGCAGCAGATGGGCCTGCTGATTGTCTGCCTGTATGTCACCAGCCTGCTGTTCATCGGGATTGTCCTGGGCTCGATCAGTTTTGCCTGCGGGGTCAATATCTGGTCGCTGCTCAAGTACTTTCGCGAGGAGTTGCTGATCGTGCTGGGCACCTCTACCACCGAGTCGGTGTTGCCCCGGCTGATGCAGAAACTGGAACGGCTGGGTTGCGACAAGTCGGTGGTCGGCCTGGTGCTGCCAACGGGCTACTCGTTCAACCTCGACGGCGCCGCCATCTACCTGACCATGGCCTCGCTGTTCCTGGCCCAGGCGTTGAACATCGATTTGTCGTGGGGCCAGCAACTGAGCCTGCTGGTGATCTTGCTGATCACCTCCAAAGGCGGTGCCGGGGTGGCCGGTGCGGCCCTGATAGTGCTGACAGCGACGCTGGCCAGCCACGACATCATTCCGGTAGCGGCGATTACGCTGATTCTGGGCATTGACCGCATTCTCAATGAAGTACGGGCCCTGACCAACATGATGGGCAATGTGGTCGGCACCCTGGCGATTGCCCGCTGGGAAGGCAAGCTCGACCTCGCCCAGGCCCGCGCTGAACTGGCCGCCCCTGGCCGCTTGCCGACGCTTGATCAAGCCCCCCTGAACCTTTCGCAGAAAAAATCATGACCCCCTGCAAGGAGCCAATTCATGACTGTGCAAATCAGCGTTCGACGTGCCCGTGATCTGGCGGTGCAGGCCCTGCTCGGCGCCGGCATGCCGCAAAGCAGCGCGCAGAGCTGCGCCTATGCCCTGGTGCAGGCCGAATGCGAAGGCCTGCCATCGCATGGCCTGTCGCGCTTGCCGTTCTAC
>NZ_JABMCW010000096.1:0-17581 GCF_013179705.1 Pseudomonas sp. CM25
GTGAGGGGACCCCGAAGCGCAGCGTAGGGGCCGGATGATGGGAGCGAGCGGTTTTTGGTTACTTTTTTCCAAGAAAAAAAGTGACTCGCCGTAAGGGCGAAAAGGTGAGTAAGCGTCGCCATCGCAACTGGACTGTTCGCCATATCAAAACCGGCGCATAAGCTCCAAGCTCCAAGCTCCAAGCTCCAAGCTCCAAGCTTCAAGCCATGGGCATTCATGGAGGTCACGGCTGAGAGCCGATAGCCCTTTCAATGGCAGCCCGGAATTCCGGGTCATCCGGCTTGGTCAGGCTAGAGAAATTACCAATCACCTTGCCCTTGCGATCCACCACATACTTGTAGAAATTCCACTTCGGCGCACTGCTCTGGCTAGCCAGCTCCGCAAACAGCGGTATTGCATCCTTGCCCCGCACCGCCTGCGTCTTGGTCATCGTGAACGTAACCCCGTAATTGGCATAGCAGACCTTGGCCGTCTGCTCACTGTCGGCATCTTCCTGCTTGAAATCATTGGACGGCACACCAAGCATTTCAAGCCCCTGCCCGTGATACTCCTTGTACGTCGCCTCAAGCCCCTCGAACTGCGGCGCAAACCCGCAATAGCTCGCCGTATTGATCACCACCAGCGGCTTGCCCGCAAACCGCTCGCACAACTCGACCTGCCCCTTGCCCCGCAATTCTGGCAGGCTCCCCTGCAACAACGCCGGGCAATCGGCAGCCCAGCCTGATGCGCTGCCAACCAGGGCCAGCACCGGCACCGTCAACCAATGTGCACGCATGGTTCATCACTCCCGCAAAACATTCCTTGAGCTTGCAGGGTAGCGCCTAACAAACACTCATGCCCAATTGCATCAACGCCATCCCGCCCTGGTGCCAGCCCCACCACGCCCACGCCAGCAGCATCAGCGCAGCCACGGCCAGCAGCCCGCGAACCAGGTAGCGGTTCATACCGCCTGGGCCTGCAAGCGGGCCACCGGGCGCTCGCGCACCGGCCAGTTCAGGGCGGCAGCCAGCAGGCTGAGCAGGATGGATATCTGCCAGACCAGGTCGTAGCTGCCGGTACGGTCATACACCACCCCGCCCAGCCAGCCACCCAAGAAGGCACCCAACTGGTGGAACAGGAAAACAATACCGCCAAGCATGGACAGATTACGCACCCCGAACAGCGTGGCCACGGTGCCGTTGGTGAGTGGAACGGTGGACAGCCACAGCAGGCCCATGGCGATACCGAACAGGTAAGCACTGAACTGGCTAACCGGCGCCCACAGGAACAGCCCGATCACCCCCGCACGTAGCAGGTACAAGCCGGTCAACAGGCGCGGCTTGGACATGCGCCCGCCCAGCCAGCCGGCGGTGAAGGTGCCGACAATATTGAACAGGCCAACCAGCGCCAGCACCGTCGTGCCAGTGGTCGCCGCCAAGTGCTGGTCAACCAGATACGCAGGTAAATGCACACCGATAAACACGACCTGGAAGCCACAGACGAAGAAGCCCAGCGCCAGCAACCAGAAACCGGAATGCGAGCAAGCCTCGCGCAGTGCCTCACCCAGGGTCTGCTCGGCGCCATGACTGGGCAGCGGACGATCGCGCAGCAGCCCGACGAAGGGCACGATAAACGCCACCATCAGGCCCAGCACCAGCAGCGCGGCGGACCAGCCCAGCCACTGGATCAGGCCAAGGGTGCCCGGCAGCATGGCGAATTGGCCGAAAGAGCCGGCAGCACTGGCGATGCCCATGGCCATGCTGCGCTTCTCGGAAGGTACAGCCCGCCCGACCACGCCTAGAATGACCGAGAACGACGTGCCGGACAGGCCGATACCAATCAGCAAACCGGCACTGAGCGACAGCGACCATGCCGAATCGGCCATGCCCATCAGCATCAACCCCGCGGTGTAGAGAATGCCACCAATGATCACCACCCGCGCCGCCCCCAACCGGTCGGCCAGGGCGCCCGCGAACGGCTGTGCCAGGCCCCAGATCAGATTCTGCAAGGCAATGGCGAAGGCGAACACTTCACGCCCCCAGCCAAAATCAGCGCTCATTGGCGCCAGAAACAGGCCAAAGCCGTGCCGCACACCCAGGGACAGCGCCAGGATCAGCGCGGCCCCTACCAATACCCACCCGCTGGTTCGCCACACCGAAGTCATTGTCATTATCTCCAGCACATCGCAAGGTTTTTACGGGTATATACCCGCTTATAGTCGTATCAATTCAGGCCAGCTGGTCCAGCAGGCGCACCAGTTCATCCCGTTGCCCTGCCCCCAGCCGCTCGACAAGCGAGGCCTGGGCCTGTTCCCAGGCTGGGCGGGCCGCGTGCAGCAGTCGCATGCCCGCCTCGGTCAGCAACACCACGCGGTTGCGCTGGTCGTCGCCATCGGCCAAGGCCACCAAGCCCTCAGCCTCCAGCACACGCAGGTTGCGCCCCAGGGTACTGCGCTCCAGCCCCATGGCTTCGGCCAGGGCAGTGATGCTCGGGCGATCGAGCCGCTGCAAATGCCGCAGCAGGGAAAACTGAGCAACGTTCACCCCGAAGTCCGCAAGGGCTTCGTCATAGTGCCGGCTCACCCCGCGGGCGGCACGACGCAAATGGGTGCAGATGCATTCACTGGTCAGCATGGATACGTGTATATACCCGCGTCATGACTGTTGCAAGACATTTCATTTTTAGCCGACAAGCTCAATCTGGATTCAATCGTTTGCGAATCGGCTCGAATTCCGGCGTGCCGTTGCGCGGCAAAGGGTCCGGCGCATTTTCCTCGATCGCCTGCCAATAGCGCCATGGCACCTTGGCCGAACCCAGCTCGTAATCCATGCCATCCCAGTTGTCTTCGCGAAAGCTGTAGAACGCCCAGTGCAACTGGTTGCGATCCAGCACGCTGAGGACATCCTCAAGGTATTGCTTGCAGCCCGGCAGCCGGCGCATGCAGCCGAACTCACCCACCACCAGGCGTGAACGCGGCAGGTTCATGGCCGCAATCCAGGCCAGGGGCAGTTGCAGATAACGTTCCACCCGTTGCCCATCCCACTGCTGGATTTGCCCGGCGAAGGCTACCGGACCGGGATAGGCGATGGGCTGCTTGCGCGTCATATTGGGCGCACTGGTGGCAACATAGGGTTCGTACATGTGCACGCTGTACAGCACCCGCTGGTCTTCCAGAGGGGCGGGCCAGTAACCGAACGCGTCTGCTGCAGCGAACCAGCCGGCATCGACCATGATGGGTGTATCGGCATCCTCTTCACGAATAGCCGCTATCAATTGTCGATAAAGCGCTGGCAGATCTCGCGCACCACCCTGCTCTCGCGCATACCACTGCTGCATTTGTACCGTCTCGGCATGCTCGGCCAAGCCGCCCTGTTTTTCCGGTGCTGGTTCATTGATCAGGTTATAGGCGGCGATAGCCGGGTGGTCCTTCAGTTCGCGCGCCACATCGCGCCAGAAGGCCTCAGCCTGCCGCCAGTAGCGCTTGTCTTGCCAGAGACGATCGTCGAACTGCCCCTGGTTGTTCTGCGACCAGCGCATGCCAGGCAGCGAGAGCGGTGCAATGACAACTTTCAGCCCCGCCTGGTGAGCTCGGTCGAGGGTGGCGCGCAAGATCGCCAGGTCGCCAGCAGGCAGGCCTTGATAGTCATCGGCGTCGCCGAGCAGAAAATCACGCTGGGCCGGCTGCCATTTATCGTAGGACAGCCGCACCCAGGTCGCGCCATAGCCGCTCAGGGCATCGAAGTAGGCTTGATCGGGCGGTAACCGATTGAAGCTGTTGCCGCCATGGCGAGGGTTGTCCCAGAAAGCCATTAACTCGGCCGCCGTGGCAGCCGGCAGCATGAACGACAACAATGCAGCGAGAACGAAATGACGCATGGCACGCACGCTCCTTGTCAGTTGAAGAAGCGGCGAGCATACGCCTGCAAGAAGATGGTGGCTTTTGCTGATATCTTTCCGGAAATTACCGGGATTCGAAGGGTAAAAAGCCTTACAGCTACGTCTTAAAAAATCGTCGGAATATTCCTAGATCGCCAGCACCAGCACCACTGCCAGCTCCAACAGCTCCAACATCGCCCCTGCCGTGTCACCCGTAGTCCCTCCAAGGCGCCGACACATCGCGTGACGTAGCCAGGCGAAGCCCGCCAATACCACCAGCATGATCGAGAACGCCTGATGGCCAGCTAGCACGATGCACAGCAGCACACTGACGAGCAAAACCCAGGCAGCCTCGCGCCGAGGCAGGTGCTCGGCCAGCGCCTGGCCCAACCCGCCGGGACGCACATAAGGCGTACCGAGGAACAGGCCCAACATCGCCGCTCGCCCGATCAGCGGCGCCAGCAGCAACTGCGCCCCGATACCTTGCCCAACCAGCACCCACAAGGCGCAGAACTTCAACAGCAGCACCAGCACCAGGGTGACCACGGCAATCGGGCCACTGCGAGGGTCTTTCATGATCCGCAGTGTGCGGTCACGGTCGCCGAAACCACCTAGCCATGCATCAGCACTGTCAGCCAAGCCATCCAGGTGCAAGGCGCCACTGAGCAGTACCCACAGCGTCAGCAGCAAAGCCGCGTGCAGTGGTGCCGGGGTACCTTGCAGTAGCTGGCTGGCCAGCCACAGCAGCAGGCCAAGCAGCAGCCCCACCAGCGGGTAATACAAAAGGGAACGCCCCACTTCGCGCGGTGCCGGCATACCCGGCAGGCTTACGGGCAAGCTGCTGAGAAACTGCAAGGCAATCCAGAACGGCAGCATTTCAACGCCCCTCCAGCAGTTGCCCGTGGTCGTTCGGTACCAGCCGCATCAACGCACCATGCCCGACTTCGACCTGCAGCAACTGCGCCCTGGGCAAGCCACGGGCACGCGCCAGCAACAGCCGCATGACCCCGCCATGCGTCACCAGCAGCACGCGTTTGCCGGCATGCTGACCGGCCAGGCGCTCGATAGCCTCCAGCACACGCTGGGCAAACGCTTCGACCGGCTCGCCATTGGGCGGTGTGAAGGCGTAAGGGTCTGCCCAGAAACGCCCCAGCGCATCCGCCTGATCTTCCATGATCTGTGCGGCGCTGCGGCCTTCCCAATCGCCGAAGTGCAGCTCCTGCAGTGCGGGCTCTCGCTGCACCGGCAGGTTCAGCCGTGCGCCCAGTTCATCGGCAAAGCGCGCACAGCGCTGCAACGGCGAGCTGACCAGTACCTCCCAGGGGCCGGCCTGGGCAACCGCGCTGCGCATCTGCGCCCAGCCCTTGTCGGTCAGGGCATCGTCGAGGCTGCCACGCAGGCCGCCCTGTTCCGTTTCACCGTGGCGCAGCAGGTCGAGGATCATGCCGGGCGGTCCGCCACTGCAGCTTCGGCAAAGGTTGCCATCTGCCCGTGCAGCGCACAGGCCAGGCGTAGCAGCGGCACGGCCAGGGCAGCCCCGCTCCCCTCGCCCAGGCGCAGCCCCAAGGCCAGCAATGGCTCGGCCTGCAGCGCGGCAAGCAGGGCCTTGTGCCCAGGCTCTGCGCCTTGATGGGCAAATAGCAGCCAGGCCCGGCACTGCGGGTTGAGGCGCACGGCCAGCAGCGCGGCGACGCTGCAGATGAAGCCATCCACCAGCACCGCGATACCTGCCTGCGCGCAGCCGATGTAGGCGCCGACCAAAGCCGCGATTTCAAAGCCGCCGACACAGCCCAGTGCTTGCAGTGGATCATCCGCTTGCAGGCCATGCAGGCTCAGCGCCCGTTCGATGACCTCGGCCTTGTGCCGCACACCGGCGGCGTCCAGGCCCGTGCCAGGACCGCTCAGTTCAAGGGCCGGGCAGCCCAGCAGGATGCTGGCCAAGGCCGCGGCGGCCGTGGTGTTGCCAATGCCCATCTCGCCACCGATGAACAACTGCGCGCCCTGTTCGGCTGCGCGCAGGGCGCTGTCGCGGCCGGCCTGCAGGGCGGCGTGTAACTGACCTTCGGTCATCGCTGGCTGGCGGGCGAAGTTGGCCGTACCGGTGCCCAGGCGCAGATGGCGCACGCCGGGGAGCTCGAGATGAGCGTCGATGGTGCCCAGGTCGATCACTTCCAGGCTGCCCTGCAGCTGGCGCGCCAGCACACTGATTGCCGCGCCGCCGCCGACGAAGTTGCGCAGCATCTGGCCGGTCACCGCCTGCGGATAGGCCGAGATGCCCTCTTCGACTACGCCGTGGTCGCCGGCGAAAATGCTGATCGCGAGCTGGTCCAGGCTTGGTCGCTCACGGCCTTGCAGACCGGCCAGCTGGATGGCCAGGCCCTCCAGCTGGCCGAGCGAGCCTGCGGGTTTGGTCAGCTGTTGCTGACGGGCGCGGGCCTGGTCCATGGCGACGCTGTCTTGGGGTTGGCAGGGGGTTTGCCACCAGGGTTGGGTCATGGGTGTAGGCCTGTTTCAGGTTGGGAAAAGAGTTGTGAGTGTGGTGGACCGGGAGGTGTCCGCCTTGAGTATTTCGGCGCCTGTGAGATCGAGCGCCGCCCGCGCGGCGCATCGCCGGCAAGCCAGCTCCTACATCTGTTTCGGGCCAATTACTCCTGATCCATTAGCGCGCGGTCCCTTGGTTGTCCCCTTCGATACTGCGTCGTGCTCCAGGGGGACGCGCGCCAATTGCACAGGTATAACTGGTTAGAAACAGAGGTGGGAGCTGGCTTGCCGGCGATGCGCCGCGCGGGCGGCGCTCGATCTCACCGGCGGCGGAATACTCAAGGCGGACACTTCCCGGCTCAAAGCATTCATGACGGCCCCTCACAACCCAGCCCCTTTCAGCACCAACGGCAACCCCGCCACCGTCAGCACCACGCGCTGACAACGCTCGGCCACCGCCTGATGCAACCACCCGGCCAAATCGACATAACGCCGGGTCAGCTCCCCCATGGGCACTACCCCCAAGCCAGTTTCATTACTGACCAGGATGATAGTGCCAGGCAATGGCTCCAGGCAGGCCAGCAGGGCATCACGTTCCTCGGCCAGGCGCTGTTGGTCTTCCAGCATCAACAGGTTGGTCAGCCACAGGGTCAGGCAATCCACCAGCAGGCAGCGCCCTTCTGCCGCGTTGGCACGGAGCACTGCGGCCAGAGCCAGCGGCTCTTCGATCAGCCCCCAGTCATCCGGCCGCCGCTGGCGGTGCAGCAGCACGCGCTCGTTCATCTCACCGTCCAGCGGCTGGCTGGTGGCAATGTAGGTCACTGGCAGGCCGCTATCACTGGCCAGTTGTTCGGCCAGGCGGCTTTTACCGGAGCGGGCACCACCGAGTACAAGGCTGCGCATATCAGGCCACCCCACAAAGTTGACGCAATTGCGCCGTGTCCAGGTGCTTCTCCACCAGATCGGCCAGGCGTTCGATATCGCGTTCGCGCAGAGCCTGGTAGTCGATGGTCTGCACATCCTCCAGCCCTGCCCAGCGCAGCAGCGCCGCGCACGACTGGCTGCCTTCGAACAAACCGTGCAGATAAGTGGCGAGCACCTGGCCATCAGCACTGACAGCACCGTCACAGCGGCCATCAGCCAGCGTCACTGCAGGATGCTCCAGGGCAGGCCCCGTGGTGACGCCAGCGTGAATTTCATAGCCTGCCACCGCCGCTGCTTCCAGGTTCAGCGTGCCAGCAACGTTGCGCAGTTGCTTTTCAGCTTCCAGCACCGTGGCATAGTCGAGCAGGCCAAGCCCCAGGCTTGAGCCTGCAGGGCCTTCGAGGCCCAGCGGGTCATGCACTTCGCGACCCAGCATTTGCAAGCCGCCGCAAATACCAATCAACTTGCCGCCATAGCGCAAATGCCGCGCGATGGCCTTTTCCCAACCGCGCTCGCGCAACTGTGCCAGGTCGCCGCGCACGCTCTTGGAGCCCGGCAGGATGATCAGGTCGGCAGCCGGAATCGGCTGACCCGGACCGATGAACTGCAGGTCTACCTGCGGGTGCAGGCGCAGCGGGTCGAAGTCGGTGTGGTTGCTGATGCGCGGCAGTACCGGCACGATCACCTTGAGCACGCGCTCGTGCTTGGCGCCCTGGCGCACATCGATGCCGTCTTCGGCCTCCAGGTGCAGGTCGGTCACATACGGCAGCACACCAAGCACCGGCTTGCCGGTACGCTCTTCCAGCCAGTCCAGCCCCGGTTGCAGCAAGGCAATGTCACCGCGGAAGCGATTGATGACAAATCCCTTGACCCGCGCCTGCTCACTAGGCGACAGCAGTTCGAGGGTGCCGACCAGATGGGCGAATACACCGCCGCGGTTGATGTCGGCGACCAGGATCACCGGGCAGTCCACCGCTTCGGCAAAGCCCATGTTGGCGATATCGCCGGCACGCAGGTTGATCTCTGCCGGCGACCCCGCACCTTCGACCATCACCACTGGCCAGACGGCGCTCAGGCGCTGGTGCGAGGCCAGCACCGCCTGCATGGCGATGACCTTGTAGTCGTGGTAGGCCACCGCGTTCATGCTGGTGACGGCGCGGCCATGGATGATCACCTGGGCGCCGGTGTCGCTGTTGGGCTTGAGCAGCACCGGGTTCATGTCGGTGTGCGGCGCCAGCCTGCAGGCCTGGGCCTGCACGGCCTGGGCCCGGCCGATTTCACCGCCGTCGGCAGTTACCGCGCTGTTCAACGCCATGTTCTGCGGTTTGAACGGCACCACGCCGACGCCCTGGCGCAACAGCCAGCGGCACAGCGCGGTCACCAGGGTGCTCTTGCCCGCATCAGAGGTGGTGCCCTGCACCATGAGGGTGGTCATGCTGTTTCCTTCTGGTAATCCGCCAGGGCCTGGGCCAGGCGCTGTTCATCTGCCGCGCAAGCGGGCAGCCCAAGGCGCACGGCCAGAGGCTGCTCGAACAGGCGCACGAGGATGCCGCGGCGGGCGAGGAAGTCATGCAATTGCACAGCGTGCTGGCTACGCACGTACTGGAACAGGTCGCAGCCACCGCTGGGCGCCAGGCCAGCGCTGCGTAAAAGCTCGGCCAGCCGCTGGCTGGCGCCAGCGCAGCGTTCGATCTGCTGACGCTGGGCGGCTTGATCGGCCAGGCAGGCCTGGGCCAGCACCCGGGTCGGGCCGTTCACGGTCCAAGGGCCGAGCAGCTCAGCCAGGCGCAGCAGCAGGCTGCGCTCGGCAGCAACAAAACCCAGGCGCACGCCAGCCAGGCCGAAGAATTTGCCAAACGAGCGCAGCACGATCAGGCCTGGGCGTTCGGCGCAACCGACCACGCCTTCGGCAGGTGTGTTGTCGATAAACGCTTCATCGACCAGCAACCAGCCACCGCGGGCGGCCAAGCGAGCATGCCAGGCCAGCAGGCGCTCACGCGGCACCCGGCGCCCCGTTGGGTTGTTGGGGTTGACCAGCACCAGCACATCGAGCGTGTCGAGCGCCGCCTCGACCTGCGTTTCATCCAGCTCCAGCAGCTGATGCCCCGCCCGCTGCCATGCATACGGGTGCTCGGCATAGCACGGGGTCAGCACCCCTACCCGGCCGGCTGCGCGCAGCTGCGGCAATGCCTGGATCGCGGCCTGCGAACCGGCCACTGGCAGCAATTGACGGGCACCGTAGTAGGTGCGCGCTGCATCTTCCAGGCCGTCCTCGGTTTCCGGCAGGCGGGCCCAGGCATCCACAGGGATCGAAGGGATAGGGAACGGCCAAGGCGCGATGCCACTGGACAGGTCGAGCCATTGCTCGCGAGCAATGCCGTATTGCCGCACAGCGCGCAGCAAGCGGCCACCGTGTTCAAGCATTGATATACGCCCCCAGGCAGATCACCAGCAGCCACAGCCACACGCCGCGCTGGACCAGGTACCAGCCACGCTCGATGGCGTCGGCGTCGGCCATCGGCCCCTCGCCCAGGCGGGGTCGTTCATGCAGCTCACCGTGGTACACCGCCGGGCCGCCCAGCTCGACCCCCAGCGCACCGGCACCGGCGGCCATCACCGGCCCGGCGTTGGGGCTGTCCCACAACGGGCCCTGCTTGCGCCAGCAGGCCAGGGCCAGGCGGGTCTTGCCCAGCAGCGCATAGGTCAGCGCCACCAGCCTTGCGGGAATATAGTTGAGCACATCGTCGATGCGCGCCGCACACCAGCCAAAGCGCTCGAAGCGCTCGTTGCGGTAACCCCACATGGCATCCAGGGTGTTGCTCAGGCGGTACAGCACCACGCCCGGCGCGCCAGCGACCACAAACCAGAACAGCGCGGCGAACACTGCATCGCTGCCGTTTTCCAGCACCGACTCGGTGGCCGCGCGGGCCACGGCGGGCTCGTCCAGTTCGCGGGTTTCGCGGCTGACCAGGTAGCCGACCCGCCGCCGTGCCTCTGCCAGGTCGCCCTGGCGCAAGGCGTTGGCCACTGGCAGTACATGCTCGCCCAGGCTGCGCAGCCCGACGGCGCAGTACAGCGCCAGCACGTCCACCAGCCAGCCGATATACGGCAGCCAGGACAGAATCAGCGCCCCCAGGGTCAGCGGCACCACCGCCAGGAACCACGCGCTCACGCCGTGGCTGCGCCAGCCGCGCCCGCCGGCGTTCAGGCGGCGCTCGAGGTTACTGGCCATAGTGCCGAATGCCACCAACGGGTGGCGCCGCTGCGGCTCGCCCAGCAAGGCGTCCAGCGCCACCCCGGCCACGGTCAGCAAGGCCACGCTCATTGGCGCTCTCCCCATTGGTTTTCGAACAGCATTTCAGTCAAGGGCCGGTCTTCGGCCCAGCCTTCCTGCACCAGCATCGGCGCCGGGTAGAATTCGGTGACCGGCCCCAGGCACAGCACCGCCACCGGTTTGGCCCCGGCCGGCATGCCCAGCAAGGCCGCCAGCGCCTGCGGGTCGAACAGCGACACCCAGCCCATGCCCAGGCCTTCGCCCCGGGCGGCCAGCCAGAGGTTCTGGATGGCGCAGGCCAGCGAGGCGAGGTCCATTTCCGGCAGGGTGCGGCGGCCGAATATGTGCGACTCACGGTTGTCCATCAAGGCCGCCACCAGTAGCTCGGCACAGTCGTTGATGCCCTCCACCTTCAGTTTCATGAAGGCATCGGAGCGCTCGCCCAGCGCCTCGGCGGTACGCACTCGCTCCGCCTCCACCAGTGCCTGGATACGTGTACGCAGGTCACGCTGGGTAATGCGGATGAAGCGCCAGGGCTGCATCAGCCCGACACTGGGTGCCTGGTGCGCGGCAGCCAGCAGGCGGCCAAGCAGTTGCGGCGCTACCTCGCCAGCGGCGAAATGGCGCATGTCGCGGCGCTCGCCGATGGCCCGGTAAATGGCGGCGCGCTCGGCGTCGCTGAAGGCGTGCTGGCTCATGGTCGCAACAGCGCCGCCGCCGCGTCCGGGTTGGAGGGGAAGTAGAAGTGCACGTAGGAAGCCGTCAGCCGCCCCAGGCGATACACCGCTTCATTGCCCCGCCCGCCGTTGGGGCTCAGGCCGCGAGCGATCGGTTCCTGCGTGGTGCTGGTCAGCGAGTGGTGATAGGTGTGGCCACGCAGGGTGCCTTCCGGCAGCGCCACTGCCTGCAGGGCCAGCGCTGCCAGGCGCTTCTGCATGGTTGCCTCGCCGGGCAGCAGGCCGAGCAGTTCGGCACGTTCGCCGGCCACATCGGTCAGGGCATCAAGCAGGTACAGCATGCCGCCGCACTCTGCCAGCAGCGGTTTTCCCTGGGCGTGATGGGCACGGATCGCCTCGCACATCGGCGCGTTGGCAGCCAGGGCGTGGTGGTGCAGTTCAGGGTAGCCGCCCGGCAGGTAGAGGCTGTCGACCGCAGGCAATTCGCGGTCATGCAGCGGCGAGAAAAATTCCAGGTGTGCACCCTGGTTGCGCAGCAGTTCGAGGTTGGCGCCATAGGTGAAGGCAAAGGCTTCGTCCCGTGCGACACCAATACGCACGCCGGCCAGCAAGGCAGCACTGGCTTGTGGCTCGGGCGCGGCAAAGGCCACTGGCGGCGGCAAGGCAGCATCGCAACTGGCGCCCAGCGCCTCGGCGGCGGCGTCCAGGCGTGCGTCGAGGTCGTTCAGCTCGCTGGCCTGGACCAGGCCCAGGTGACGGCTGGGCAGTTCGATGCCACGCTCGCGCGACAAGCCACCGTACCAGCGCAAGCCTTCGGTCAGGCTGCCCTCCAGCAGTTGCGCGTGGCGCAGGCTGCCGACACGGTTGGCCAGCACGCCGGCGAATGGCAGGTCGGCCTGGTAACGTGCCAGGCCCAGGGCCAATGCGCCGAAGGTCTGAGCCATGGCCGTGCCATCGATCACCGCCAGCACCGGCACGCCAAAGTGGCGCGCCAGGTCGGCGCTGGACGGCGTGCCGTCGAACAGCCCCATTACCCCTTCGATCAGGATCAGGTCGGCGTCACCTGCGGCTTGCCACAACAGGCGGCGGCTTTCCTCGGCACCGATCATCCACAAATCCAGTTGATAAACCGGCGCACCGCTGGCACGTTCCAGAATCATCGGATCGAGAAAATCTGGCCCGCATTTGAACACCCGCACCTTGCGCCCGTGGTTACGGTGCAAGCGGGCCAACGCAGCAGTAACGGTGGTCTTGCCCTGGCCCGAGGCCGGTGCCGCGATCAACACGGCGGGGCAATGACGGGGCTGGTTCACAGTTCTACGCCCTTTTGTGCGCGGATCCCGGCCTGAAAGGCGTGCTTGAGCATGCCCATTTCGGTCACCGTGTCCGCCAGCTCGATCATCTCGGGCTTGGCCGCACGGCCGGTGACGATCACATGCTGCATGGGCGGACGGGCCTGGATGTCGGAAAGCACCTGGTCAAGGTCGAGATAGCCATGCTTGAGGGCGATGTTCAGCTCATCCAGTACCACGAACTGCACGCTCGGGTCCTGCAGCAACTGGCGCGAAACGGCCCAGGCCGCTTCGGCGGCGGCGATATCACGCTGGCGGTCCTGGGTCTCCCAGGTAAAGCCTTCGCCCATCACGTGGTAGCGCACCTGCTCGGGGAAACGCCGGAAGAACAGCTCCTCACCGGTGCTGTTACGGCCCTTGATGAACTGCACCACGCCACACTGCATGCCATGGCCCAGGGCGCGCGCGAGCATACCGAAGGCCGAGCTGCTCTTGCCCTTGCCATTGCCGGTCAGCACCAGCAACAGGCCGCATTCGTTGGGGGAATTGGCGATACGTTCGTCGATGATCGCCTTCTTGCGCTGCATGCGCGCCAAGTGGCGTTCGTCGCGTTCGGTGGGTTCGCTCATCAGGGTTCTCCGCTGGCTGGCGCCACGGCAACGCGCGACGGCAGGTAATAGGCAGGCAAACGGAGAACGCGCAGGGGCCGCGGCCGCAGGCCACGGTGCACCGCGCATCACCCTCCGTGATGCCGTTGGCAGTTTCAGGCCGGTCTCCGGGCTTGTGAGCGGGCCTTGGCCCGGGCCTGCGCGCCTTCCCGGGTGCTGGCACCCAGTGGCCCTGCGCGGCCGCGACTCACCTACCGTTGCGGGGGCAGCGCCGGAATCGCGCCCTGCTGGCGCCCACCGGCTTCCCAGTTTCACCCTGCCAGGTCGAGGCTGGCAGGGCACCTGAAACACGCGCGAAGGTTAGAGGGTTGCACCCTGAGCGTCAATCGAACCGGGACCATTGCCGTCGAACAGGCACGCCACCGCGCAATGGCCAAATCCCCAAGGTGTGCCACACTCAACCCAGTGATGGCTCATAGCCATCACCCCCGAGTGAATGGGAACACACCTGCAACAGGAGAGCGCAGCATGCGAGGCCAGATCATCAACAACCCGCGCCTGGAGTTTCTCAGCCCCGTGCTGGAGCGCTGGGTCGACTGCATCGACCGCTTCAACCAGTTTGCCGGCGATGCTGAAGCCCCTTACTGGCACGGCGCCGCTGCCAACGTCGGGCTGCTGGCAGCGGCCGCCTGGCAGGCCGAGCTGGCAGCATTGCAGCAGTTCGCCGGCAAGAAGCAGCGCGACGAAGGCGAAAACGAAGGGCGTTGCGACCTGTCGATCATCAGCGCCGAGGAGGCCCTGTACCTCAGTACAAGCCAGCGCTGGCCGAAGGTCGGCCGGCTGGACATGGCTGGCGCCCTGCAACAGACCGCCGCCCTCGCCCGACAGGTCGCCTACCCGAGCCAGTTGAAGGCGGCGGCGCTGTTCATCAGCCCCTGGAAAGCAGGCCAGCACGCCAGCCCCGAAGAACTGCAGGACCTGGTCGACGACCTGAAAACGCATACCGCCTGCGCCATCGCCTGGTACTTCCCGTATGCCTATCGCAAGCTGCACAACGAGCAAGGCCAGTACTTCCCGGGGGTGGCGCTGCTGCTCAAACAAGCCTGAGCAGCGGGACGGCCACAAGATCAGGCCGGGAAGAAACGATCGACCAACTGCGGGCTACCCAGGCGCTCGAGGTAGGCATCCCTGGCAAACACCACGCCAGTGCGCAAGTCATACACCGGACCTGAAGCCGGCTTGGGTACCTGGCGCAACCGGACATTGACAAAGCGGTAGTCCGCCCCGGTGATCTGGCCTATATGCTCGATCTGGAAATAGGCGCCAGGCATGAACAAGGTTTCGGCTTCCTCCTTGTAGGCAGAGAACGCCGTGACCGGAACGCCACTCGAATACGCGCCAGCAGGTAGTTCGAACACCACTGAACTTTCATCGAACACACCGAGTTCCCCCGTACTGGCCATGTCATCCGGGTCGGCGGCGAACTTGCGCATCATGTATGGGTTTTCGGTGAAGGATGAGAGATCGGTGTTGACCAATGTATCGCCTACCTTGAAACGCCCACTGCAAAAATGCACGCCACTGGTGCCTCGTACCCCGTGCCCGCCGCGGTAAAGGGGGACTGCAGCATCCCGGGGCAGGCGCTCCATACTGGTTGCAAGCTTGTTCAGGTAGCGGACCGACGAGCTGGTTCGCTGCCCCTCACGCAGGAAACTGTTGATCGAATCATCATGCGTGTAGACCTCGATCAGGCTGTTGTTGTAGCCCGCGCCCTCCCGGTAGGTGTATTGCGCCTGCCCCTCGTACTCGACGTATTCGTATCCCTGGGAATCGGATAACGGATCGCCCCCGTCAGGCACCAAGGCGATATCCGCTGAATCCAGCAGCGCCTGATGCCGCAAGAACGCCTCAGTGGAGATTGCAGCACTACGCTGCTGGTTACTGCGCATGTACTCGTCCCAGAATGGCGATGTCTCACTTGCCAAGCCGTCGTCAGGGGCCCCACCCGTCAGCCGCGGCGGTTCGAGCATCTCCCATTCGCCACTACCTGACAGGCGCACCGGGCGTATGGGGCTGAAGGCGAACGGGTTGCCCGGGTCAACCACCAGCCAGTGCTCGAGCTCGCTGCTGTAGCGCACCCGGTACGGCAGGCCACCCAGGTCAATCCAGCATTCGCCATTGGCGCCAAGCCGGATGCCCTTGAGCTCGTCGGCGCCAAGCGGCTTGCCCGCCAGCAGTACATTGGCCTCCTGCCCCTCCAGCACCTGTTCAGGCGCGGGTGCCACTTGCCAGCCGGCCAGTGAAGCCTCTGCCTCGTGAAATGCGGGTCGATACGACAGGGCTCTGAGCGTGCTCGCAGTCTTGGCGTCGACCTCGACCATGCCCAAGGCCGCGAAGATACTGTCGAAAATCGCTGCCCCCAGCGCTGCCTCGCGGCCCTCGCGGGTACGGGCATGCAGGCCCTGGTCGATATCTACATACAGCTTGGCAAGCGACAGGCCCAGAATCGCCAGCGGCAGGCTTGGGCATAGCGGCGCAAAGTAGAACGAGAACCGTAACAACACATCGACATAGCCGCTGAACATTCCTTCCCGCAACCGGTGGTTGTCCACCAGCATTTCAGCGTTGTGCCTCATGTTCTGCGCAGCGTCCTTCCCCAGGTGGGCGAAGAAATCACCTGAAACAGGCCTGTATGAACGCGCCAGCAGGCCCAGCGCCTCGTGCCCCCCCCGGGCTATCTGCAATGGTCTGCAGGGCCTCTCGTGCATCATCCGTTTCCACCGTCAACTGCGGGTCTGTGACGATGCCCGCCAGTACACGCTGCACCCCCGCCTTGCTACGCAGCTGGGCGCTGAACCATCCGGCCATCGCTTCCGGTGAGTCAAAGCCGCGCAGTGTCTGTTCATCGAAAGGCAGGTAAAGCACGGTTCGCCCGTGTGGTAGCGACAGCACATACATCCACACCCGCCCAGCCCCTGCGGGGTGGCAGGCGCTGACGGCTATTTCGCTGGCCCCAGTCGGCTGACGCAGTTGTGCCAGGGTCGGCACGCTGCCTTGGGGCTTCAAGCCGATATTCACCAGGCTTCGCAGTTGCGAGGCATCGTCGCCAGTGATGCTGCCTTCGCGCAGCGCTCGCGCGCATTCACCCATCAGGTTGACCTTGGCCAACACCTGAAAGTCGCCCGCATGGGCAACCCAGAAGTCATTAACCTGCTGGCGCACGACCTGGGCAAAATCCAGCTTCCAGAAATCGCGCTGTACATCGCGCGCCAGCATCGGCACTTCGTTACGTTCATCGAACCAGGGGGCATGGGGGCCCTGTCGGTAGAAGCCACCGTACAGGTCGAGCTCATCGGTGGCGTCCTGAAAGCCCAGGTCGAAACGCTCGATCACCAGCTCGGTCAGGCGCAGCGACTTGACCGGGGGGCCGCTGTGCGCCCAACCGTTGAAACTGCGGCTGCTGGAACTGGCACCCTTGAACTGGTGCCACCAGACACGGTCCGGATCCCAGTCTTTTTTCGTGTGCTGGCGCACGATGGCACTGGCATGGTCGCGGGCCAACCGGTAGGGGTCGGGGTACTCGCGAACAAAATCCCGCGCCAACTGCGCCAGCTCATGACCAGCCCCCAGCACTCGAAGGTTATGCAGCATTGCCTGTTGCAGGTCGTACATGGTCGTTTCCTGATAGATGCCGGAAACGAAATGTTCGTCAGCTGCACACCCCTGGCGGCGGTAGATATATCTGAGCGCGGTAGGTGACCCTGCCTGACTGAACCCAACGTGCAGCAGCGAGTTCTGAATGCAAAAGACTCCCTGCAGAGCAGCGCACATGAACCGAACCCGCACCCTCACTGCACTGACAATCGCGGCATGCCTGGCCGGCTGTGGCGAAACAGCCCTGTTGAATGTGGACCAGGGCAGCGGCCCGACGCCGCAATTGCCCGCCCCTAGAAAGTCCCTGATTCCCACCGTAAACGTTGCCCCGGCGATCGGCTGGCCGCAGGGCGGCAAACCCACGGCCGCAGCAGGCACGCAAGTGGTGGCGTTTGCCGACAAGCTCGACCATCCGCGCTGGTTGTACGTGCTGCCCAACGGCGATGTGCTGGTGGCAGAAACCAATGCACCGCCCAAACCCGAAGATGGCAAGGGCATACGCGGATGGTTCATGGGCAAGGCAATGCAACGCGCAGGCGCAGCGGTGCCCAGCGCCAACCGTATCACCCTGTTGCGCGATGCCGACCATGATGGTGTCGCAGAACTGCGCACACCGTTTATCGAAGGGCTCAACTCCCCGTTCGGCATGGCCTTGGTTGGCAATGACCTGTACGTCGCCGACACCGACAGGCTGTTGCGCTTTCACTACCAGCCGGGGGCTTTGCAGATAGGTGAAAAAGGGCAGCCGGTGGTCGAGCTGCCAGGCGGTCCGCTGAACCACCACTGGACCAAGAACGTGGTGGCTAGCCGCGACGG
>NZ_JABMCW010000097.1:0-17547 GCF_013179705.1 Pseudomonas sp. CM25
CCGACTACCAGAAAATGCACAAGGCCATTCTCAGTGGCCTGCTCAGCCAGATCGGCCAGAAGACCGAAGAGGGCGACTACCAGGGCGCCCGCCAGCGGCGCTTCTGGGTACACCCGTCGTCGGGCCTGGGGCGCAAGCGCCCACAGTGGATGATGGCTGCCGAACTGGTCGAGACCACCAAGCTGTATGCACGCATGGTGGCCAAGATCGAGCCGGACTGGATCGAACCGCTGGCCGGGCACCTGGTCAAGAAAAACCACTTCGAACCGCACTGGGAGAAGAAGCGCGGGCAAGTGGTGGCCTATGAGCAGATCACCCTGTACGGCCTGATCCTGGTCGGCCGCCGCCCGGTGCACTTCGGCCCGATCGACCCGGTCACCTCGCGCGAGCTGTTCATCCGCGAAGCCCTGGTGGGTGGCGAAATCCAGTCGCGGGCCAAGTGCCTGGCGGCCAACAAGCGCCTGCTCGAAGAACTCGATGAACTCGAGGCCAAGGCTCGCCGGCGCGACATTCTGGCTGACGAAGAAACGCTGTACGCCTTCTACGAAGCACGCCTGCCGGCGGAGATCCACCAGACCGCGACCTTTGACAGCTGGTACCGCATGGGCAGCCAGAAGGATGCCAGCCTGCTGATCATGCGCGAGGAAGACGTGCTGGCCCGCGAGGCCAGCGAAGTGACTGCCGCGCAGTACCCCGACAGGCTGCAGGTGGGCGAACTGCGCTTGCCGCTGAGCTACCACTTCGAGCCTGGCCACCCCCGTGATGGTGTGACCGTGCGGGTGCCGGCGCCGCTGCTGCCGAGCCTGCCGGGCGAGCGTCTCGAATGGCTGGTGCCAGGCCTGCTGGAAGCCAAGTGCGTGGCACTGGTGCGCAACCTGCCCAAGGCTCTGCGCAAGAACTTCGTGCCGGTGCCGGACTTCGTCAAGGCTTCACTGGCGCGCATGACCTTTGGCCAAGGGGCATTGCCGCAGGCGTTGGGCCAGGAGCTGCTGCGCATGACCGGTGCGCGTGTCTCTGATGAGGCGTGGGAGGAGTCGGTCAAGCTGGTCGAAGGCCACCTGCGCATGAACATCGAAGTGGTCGATGGCCAGGGCAAGTTCCTCGGTGAAGGCCGCGATCTCGCCGAGCTGACTGCACGCTTTGCCGCGGCCAGCCAGGCGGCGCTGGCCGTGCCGCGTGATGCCAATAACGAACAACCGGTGCAGGCCAAGGCCTTCAGCGAAGTGAAGCAGACCGCCCAGCAGAAGATCGCCGGGCTATCGATGACCGTGTACCCGGCGCTGGTGGAAGACAACGGTACGGTGCGTGAAGGGCGCTTCTCGACCCAGGCCGAAGCCGAGTTCCAGCACCGCCGCGCCTTGCAGCGCCTGCTGCTGCAGCAGTTGGCCGAGCCGGCCAAGTTCCTGCGCGGCAAGTTGCCGGGGCTTACCGAACTGGGGCTGCTGTACCGTGACATGGGCCGGGTCGATGCGCTGGTCGAGGACATCCTGCTGGCCAGCCTGGACAGTTGCATTCTCGAAGGCGAGCAGCCTTTGCCCCGTGATGGCGCGGCACTGGCCGGGCTGGCAGAGCGCAAGCGTGGCGCATGGGCCGAGCACGCCGAGCGCCTGGCTCGGCTTACCCTGGAGGTATTGAAGCTGTGGCATGGGCTGCAGAAGCGCTTCAAGGGCAAGATCGACCTGAGCCAGGCAGTGGCGCTGAACGACATCAAGCAGCAGTTGGGCAACCTGGTGTACCCGGGCTTCGTACGCGAGACGCCTGGTATCTGGTTCAAGGAGCTGCCGCGTTACCTGAAGGCGGTGGAGCTGCGCCTTGAAAAGCTGGGGTCGCAGGTGCAGAAGGACCGGGTGTGGAGTGGTGAGCTGGCCAACTTGTGGGCGCAGTACAAGGCTCGTGCCGACAAGCATGCCCAGGAGGGCAAGCGTGACGAGCAGCTGGCTTTGTATCGCTGGTGGCTGGAGGAATACCGAGTGTCGCTGTTTGCCCAGCAACTGGGTACCAAAGTGCCCATTTCGGATAAAAGATTGAGCAAGCAGTGGAGCCAGGTGGAGGGCTAAACTTCCACAGTTGTGGCAGTATTGATGCAATTTGGGGCCGGTGCACGGCCCCTGTGGGAGCGGGTTCACCCGCGAACGAGGGCACCGCCCTCGCTGTCTAGTTGGTACTAAAGTGCCATTAACCTGTCATATTCCCAGCCAGCGCCCTGTGGCGATGGCCTTTGACCAGAGGAACGACCGTGCATAACGTCGTGATCAGCGGCACCGGCCTGTATACCCCGGCCCAAAGCATTTCCAACGAAGAACTGGTGGCTTCCTTCAATGCCTGGTCGCAGCAGTTCAACCTGGACAACGCCGACGCCATCGCGCGCGGTGAAGTCGAAGCGGCGCCAGTGTCCGATGCTGCGTTCATCGAAAAGGCCTCGGGCATCAAGAGCCGCTTCGTCATGGACAAGGCGGGTATCCTCGACCCGCAACGCATGAAACCACGCCTGCCAGAGCGCTCCAACGACGAACAGTCGATCCTCTGTGAAATGGGCGTTGCCGCCGCACGCCAGGCACTGGAACGCGCCGGCCGCACCCCTGCCGATGTCGACGGGGTGATCGTCGCCTGCTCCAACCTGCAGCGCCCTTACCCGGCCATCGCCATCGAAGTGCAGCAGGCGCTGGGCATCCAGGGCTTTGCCTTCGACATGAACGTGGCTTGCTCGTCGGCCACCTTCGGCATCCAGACTGCCGCCAACAGCGTGCAGCTGGGCCAGGCCCGGGCACTGCTGGTGGTCAGCCCGGAGATCTGCACCGGGCACCTGAACTTCCGTGACCGCGACAGCCACTTCATCTTCGGCGACGCTGCCACTGCCGTGCTGGTCGAGCGTGCCGACCTGGCAACCTCGGCGCACCAGTTCGACATCGTCGGTACCAAGCTGCAAACCGCGTTTTCCAACAACATCCGTAACAACTTCGGCTTCCTCAACCGCGCGGCGGAAGAGGGTATCGACACCCGCGACAAACTGTTCGTGCAGGAAGGCCGCAAGGTGTTCAAGGAAGTCTGCCCGATGGTCGCCGAGCTGATCGGCAAGCATCTGGGCGAGAACGACCTGCAGCCGTCGGACGTCAAGCGCTTCTGGCTGCACCAGGCGAACCTCAGCATGAATCACCTGATCGTCAAGAAGCTGCTGGGGCGTGAAGTGGCCGAGGAGGATGCACCGGTGATTCTCGACCGCTACGCGAATACCAGTTCGGCGGGGTCGGTGATTGCCTTCCACTTGTACCAGGATGACTTGGCCAAGGGCTCGCTGGGGGTGTTGAGCTCGTTTGGTGCGGGGTATTCGATTGGTAGCGTGATTCTGCGCAAGCGCTGATTGCTTCGGAATGTCGGGGCTGCAAAGCAGCCCCTACAATCTCACAGGCAAAAAAAGCGGGAAATGCCGGATGGGGTCGGCATTCCCCGCTTCAGTGTGAAGCAGCGCAGGGTTTCGTTTAGAACTTGGCTTCCAGGTCTACCTGCAGGGTGTCTACGTCGGCATTGCTGTTAGGCAGCTGCGAAAGGTCGGTCTTGGCCATCAGGTAGGCCGCGCCCAGCGAGAAGTTCTTGTCGATCTCGTAGCCGACCTTGAACTTGTGACCGCGCGAGCCGGTGAAGCCGTTGCCAAAGTCGGAGTCCGTGAACAGGCTGACCACGGCATTACGCTGCACGTCGCGGTAGTTGTAGTCCAGGCTCCAGGCGCCGACTTTGGTCTTCAGGCCAGCCAGCCAGGCTTGGTCTTCGCCATCGGTGCTCTCGGTGTTCTTCACGTACTGGCCGTAAGCCGACAGCGGGATGGCAAAGCCGGTGAAGTCAACCTGGCCGAAGCCCTCGACCAGGTTGAATTCATTGGTGGTGTTGCCGAACGACTGCAGAATGGCTGCTTCCTTGTCGTTGTCGTAACCATAGATGCTGGCGCCCACGGTGAGCTTGAGCACATCAGCTGGGGCGAACTTGGCGCCCAACTGGCCATGGTAGACCTGCGCGTCGTGCTTGTACTGGACACCGTCGCCATCGACGTTGTCTTTCAACGTGTACTGACCGGCGCTGGCAAAGACTTCCGCGCCGCCCAGATCCGCTTTGTAGGTGGCGGCCACGCCTTCAGGGTTGATGTCGCTGTCCCAGATGATGTCGCCCATGCTCACCCACGGCTGGGGCATCTTGCCGCCGATCAGGTGCAAGTTCGGGACAGCGGTCGGGTGCCAGTCGAGGTAGGCAAGGTCGACCCACAGCGACTTCTTGTCGAAGTAGTTGTCGAAGCTCTGGTTGGTCGAACGACGGTCGGCGCTGCTGCCTGTGGCGATCCGCACGCCAGCATCGACCTGCGGGTTGATCTCGCTGTAGAACCCGACGCGAGCGCGTACGCGCTGACGGTCCTGGTTGCCACTGCTGCTGTTCGGGTCATCGACGTTGACGTCTTCGTAACGCAGGCGTACATCACCCTTGATCTGGGTCTTGGCGGCCCATGCCACTTTTTGTTCGAAGGAGCTCATACGTTCGGACTGAGCTTTCTGGTCGGCCTTTTCCTTGGTTTCTTTCGCCAGGTCGCCCTGCAGTTCGGTGTACTGCGCCTGGTTGATCGAGCCGTTGGCGCGGAGCATTTCGAGCAGCTTGGCGTCGACAGCTGCACTGGCCGGGGCACTCAGAGCCAGCATCATGCCGGTGAGGCTCACTCCGGTAAGTGTAGAAACAAGACGCATAAGGTTCTCCCTACTAAAAAAAATGGGGGAGGCTCAAGCGCCTGCCCCTGCGTTGGCATGTCTTCGGAAAGGGCCTGAATAGACAGGTTCTGGGGTTCCGGAAAACAGGCGCAAGTATTGCGGGGGCCAATGACAGATTAATGTCTAATTAGTGGCACTGTTGTTAAGTAATTGAGAATAAAAGGATCAGTGCCGCGTTCGCCATTTGAGTGACGGGCCTTCCTTGGGGATACTGGGTGCCTTGAGACAGCGAGCCAGAACCGTGACCAGCCTCTACAGCCTTGCCCATTTGCGTGATCTTCCGGCGGCCACCTGGGATGCCCTGGTGCCGGCCGGCCAACCCTTCCTGCGCCATGCTTTTCTTAGTGCCATGGAAGACAGCGGCAGCGTCGCCCGCAATACCGGCTGGGCCGCCGAGCACCTGGTGCTGGAGCGTGACGGGCAGGTGCGGGCGCTGTTGCCGGCGTATCGCAAGTGGCACTCGTTTGGCGAATATGTGTTCGATCATGGTTGGGCCGATGCCTGTGAACGGGCCGGCATCGCCTATTACCCCAAACTGCTTGGCGCCGTGCCGTTCAGCCCGGTGAACGGCCCGCGGCTGCTCAGCGCCGACCCTGGCGATGGCCAGCTGTTGCTGCAGGCGCTGCCGGAGTATCTGGGCAAGGGCGGGCTTTCCGGTGCGCACATCAATTTCACCGACCCGGTCCTGGACCAGCAACTGGCTGGCCTGCCGGGGTGGATGGAGCGCCTGGGTTGCCAGTTCCACTGGCATAACCGCGGCTATCGCGACTTCCAGGATTTTCTCGACACCTTGAGCTCGCGCAAGCGCAAGCAGATGCGCAAGGAGCGTGAGCAGGTGGCCGGGCAGGGCATCGAATTCCGCTGGTACCGCGGGGGGGAGCTGGACCAGGCACAGTGGGATTTTGTCTATCGCTGCTACGCCAACACTTACGCCGTGCGTCGCCGTGCGCCTTATCTGACCCGCGAGTTTTTCAGCCTTATAGCCGAGCGCATGCCCGAGGCACTGCGCGTGGTGATGGCCAGACAAGGCGGGCGTGATGTGGCGATGGCCCTGAGCCTGGTGGGTGGCGACAGCCTGTTCGGCCGATACTGGGGGTGCCTGGACGAGTTCGACCGGCTGCATTTCGAGACGTGCTTCTATCAGGGGATGGACTTTGCCATTGCCGAGGGTTACCAGCGTTTCGATGCCGGAGCGCAGGGGGAGCACAAGCTGATACGCGGGTTCGAGCCGGTGCTGACGCGGTCCTGGCATTACCTGCTGCATGCGGGGTTGCGGCGTGCGGTGGAGGATTTTTTGCTGCAGGAGCGGGAAGGGGTCAGGGCTTATGCAGAAGAGGCGCGGGGGATGCTGCCTTATCGCCGGGACTAAGCGTCTTGTGCTGCTTGTAATGGCCCTATCGCCGGCAAGCCAGCTCCCACAGGATCACCACAGGCCTTGAAATCTGTGGGGATCTGTGGGAGCTGGCGTGCCGGCGATAGGGCCGGTACAGGAGTCAGTCGACCCCGACAAAGCCCCCGGTCTGGTGATGCCACAAGCGGGCATACAGCCCCTGCTGCTCAAGCAGCTCACTGTGGCTGCCACTCTCGACAATGCGCCCCTTGTCCAGCACCACCAGGCGGTCCATCCGCGCGATGGTCGACAGCCGGTGGGCGATGGCGATCACGGTCTTGCCCTGCATCAGTGTCTCCAGGCTTTCCTGGATCGCCGCCTCCACCTCCGAGTCCAGCGCCGACGTGGCTTCGTCCATGATCAGGATCGGCGCGTTCTTCAGCAGCACCCGGGCAATCGCGATGCGCTGGCGCTGGCCACCCGACAGTTTCACCCCACGCTCACCCACATGGGCATCGAACCCGGTGCGGCCCTGGGCATCCGACAACTGCGGGATGAACTCATCGGCGCGCGCGCGGCGTACGGCTTCGTGCAACGCTGCCTCGCTGGCCTCGGGGCGACCATACAGCAGGTTGTCGCGGATCGAGCGGTGCAGCAACGAGGTGTCCTGGGTGATCATGCCAATCTGCGCACGCAGGCTGGCCTGGCTGACTTCGGCGATGTTCTGGCCGTCAATGAGGATGCGTCCGCCCTGCACGTCGTACAGCCGCAGCAGCAGGTTGACCAGGGTCGATTTGCCTGCCCCGGAGGGCCCGATCAAACCGATTTTCTCACCCGGGCGGATGTCCAGGTTCAGCCCCTCGATCACGTTGGCAGCCTTGCCGTAGTGGAAGTCCACGTCATCGAAGCGTACCGCCCCTCGGCTGACCTTGAGCGCTGGCGCGTTGGGCTTGTCGGTGACAGTAACCGGCTGGGCGATGGTCTGCAGGCCGTCCTGGACCATGCCGATGTTCTCGAAAATGCCGTTGACCACCCACATGATCCAGCCCGACATGTTGACGATGCGAATCACCAGGCCAGTGGTCAGGGCAATGGCGCCGACGGTGATCAGCGACTGGCTCCACAGCCACAGCGCAAGGCCGGTGGTGCCGACCACCAGCAAGCCGTTGAGGGTGGTGATGACCACGTCCATGCTGGTGATCACCCGCGAGGCCAGCTGGGTTTTCTCGGTTTGCTCGCTGATTGCCTCGCGGGCGTATTGCTGCTCGTAGTCGGTGTGGGCAAACAGCTTCAGGGTAGCGATGTTGGTATAGCCGTCGACGATGCGCCCCATCAGCTTGGAGCGGGCATCGGACGAGATCACCGAGCGCTCCTTTACCCGCGGCACGAAGTAGAAAAGCGCGGCGATGTAGCAGATGATCCACGCCAGCAACGGCAGCATCAGGCGCCAGTCGGCCTCGGCGAACAACACCAGCGAAGTAATGGCGTAGATCAGTACGTGCCACAGCGCGTCCACTGCTTGCACGGCTGAGTCGCGCAGTGAGTTGCCGGTTTGCATGATGCGCTGGGCGATACGCCCGGCAAAGTCGCTCTGGAAGAAGTTCAGGCTCTGCTTGAGCACGTAGCTGTGGTTTTGCCAGCGAATCAGGCTGGTCATGCCCGGGTTGATGGTCTGGTGCACCAACAGGTCGTGCAGGCCGAAGAACACGGGGCGCAGCAGCAGTATCACCACCAGCATCCAGATCAGTTCACCGCTGTGCTCACTGAAGAAGTTGGCATTTGGCGTGCCCTGGGCCAGGTCGATGATGCGGCTGAGATAGCTGAACATCGCCACCTCGATCAGCGAGGCGAACAGGCCGACTACCAGCAGGGCGAGAAAACTGGGCCACACCTGGCGCAGGTAGTACAGGTAGAACGGCCACACGGTGGTGGGCGGCGACTCGCTGGGCGCCTCGCGGAAAATATCGATCAGCTGTTCGAAACGGCGGTAAAGCATGGGGTGCGACACTCCTGTTCCATCCGGCCCTCAGGCGGTTTCACGTCCCTGTGAAGCCTGCGGTCAGTCGATGCGTTTGGCCGACTTGATGTAGACCGGGTCGGCCGGTACATCGCGCATGCCTTTCTTGACGGTGGTCGGCGAGTTGACGATCTGGTCGACCACTTCCATGCCCTTGGTCACCTTGCCGAACACGGCATAGCCCCGGTCACGCCCGGGGTTGAGGAAGTCGTTGTCGGCCACGTTGATGAAGAACTGGCTGGTGGCCGAGTTCGGGTCCGAGGTGCGTGCCATCGACAGCGTGCCACGGGTGTTCAGCAGGCCGTTGCTGGCTTCGTTCCTGATCGGGTCCTGGGTGTTTTTCTGCACCATCTGGTCGGTGAAGCCACCGCCTTGCACCATGAAACCGGGGATCACACGGTGGAAGATGGTGTTGTTGTAGAAACCGCTGTCGACGTATTCGAGGAAGTTCTTGGTACTGATCGGCGCCTTCTCGGCATTCAGCTCGATTTCGACCTGGCCGAAGCTGGTGTCCAGCATGACGTGCGGGGTCTTGTCGGAGGCCATGACGCTGGTGGCGAAGGCAACCGAGCAGGCGGTGAGCAGGAGTTTTTTCAGCATGGGCTCAAAGATCCTTGAGAGGTGGAAGCGGCCGCGAGGAACTGCAGCAGGGTCTGGTTGAAGACCTCGGGTTGATCGAGGGGTGTAGCGTGCCGCGAATCGTCGACGACGACCAGCCTGGCGTTGGGCATGAGGGCGACATAGCGCTCTTTCAGGTGTATCGGGGTGTAATCGTGGTCGGCGGCAATTACCAGGGTAGGACAGTGGATCTGGCCGATGCGTTCCTGCACGCCCCAGTCGACGATGGCGTCGAAGCTCTTGAGGTAGGCGCGCTTGTCGTTGCGTGCCCAGCGTTCGGCCATCTTTTGCCGCAAGTAGGCCTGCCCGGGTTTGGGGAACAGGCGTTCGGCCAGGCTTTTGCCGACGGTTTCGACACTGAGGATGCGCGCCAGGCCCCAGCGCTTGAGCCACCAGACCCAGTCACTGCGGGTGCGGCGCTTGACCTCCGGGGCGCTGTTGACGATGCACAGGCTGCGCAGCCACTGGGGGTGGTCGACGGCAAACTGGAAACCGACCATGCCGCCCATGGATAAACCGACGAGGTGCACCGGACCTGTGTGCAGGTGTTCGAGCAGGGCCAGCAGGTCGGCGCTGAAGGTGGCGATCTGGTAACCGTCACGGGGCTTGTCGGAGCGGCCGTGGCCGCGAATGTCCATGAGGATGACCCGGTAGTGGCGGCTTAGCGCCGGCACCTGCAACTCCCAGTCCTGGCAGCTGGAACCCAGGCCGTGCAGCAGTACCAGCGGTTCGCCCTGGCCATATTCCCGGTAATGCAGTGCGCATCCTTCATGTTCGAAATAGGCCACGGGCGCGGTCCTCTCAGGCTTGTGGGGGGGCTGCGAAGGGCACGTCCAGTGGCGCAGTGTCGAAGTTGCGCAGCAGGTCGATGAGAATCTGCGTGGCCGGGCCCAAGGTCTTCTCTTTGCTCGAATAAAGGTAGAACAGTGGATGGCGGCTGCCACCCTGATCCAGCGGCAAAGGCTTGAGCACGCCATCGCGCAGCTCGCGCTCGATCATGTGCCGGGGCAGCCAGGCAAAGCCCAGGCCACTGCCGACGAAGGTGGCGGCGGTGCCCAGGCTGCCCACGGTCCAGCGCTGTTCGGCGCCCAGCCAGCCGACGTCGCGCGGTTGCGCGCGGCCAGAGTCGCGGATCACCACCTGCAGCTGGCTTTCCAGGTCCTGGAAGGTGAGCTCGCGGCCAAGGCGGTGCAGGCTGTGTTCGGGGTGGGCGACGGCGACGAACTCCACTGCGCTCAGTTCGGCGCCCAGGTAGCCGCCGATGCTGTAGCTGCTGATGGCCAGGTCGGCGATGCCTTCGTGCATCACTTCCTCGACGCCAGACAGCACCTCCTCACGCAGGCGCACCCGGCAGCCACGGCTTTGCGGCATGAACGCGGCCAGGGCGCGTACCAGGCGGGCGCTGGGGTAGGCTGCATCGACTACCAGACGCACCTCGGCTTCCCAGCCCTGCTCCATGTGGTGGGCCAGGTCTTCGAGCTGGCTGGCCTGCTTGACCAGATGCCGCGACCGGCGCAGCAGAACGTTACCGGCCTCGGTGAGCACCGCCTTGCGGCCATCGATGCGCAGCAGCGGCACGCCCAGTTGCTCCTGCATGCGCGCCACGGTGTAGCTGACCGATGACTGTGAGCGGTGCAGAGCCTCGGCGGCCTGGGCAAACCCGCCGTGATCGACCACTGCTTGCAGGGTCCGCCACTGGTCAAGGGTTACGCGCGGCGCTTTCATGTTTCGCTCCTGTTGTCCTAAGCTGCGCTCTTTCAAGGAGAGCGGCCCATGAAGAAATGTTGTGCGGCAATACTGATGTGCCTGCCCCTCGGGGCCATGGCTTACCCCATCGATGTAGAGAAGCAGCTGACCGGGGTCAAGCTTGACTACGCCGCGTATGACACGGCCTACGACATTGGCGCCATTACCCTGAACAACTATGGGCAGGTTCCGGCAGCGTGCAAGGTAACCTTCCGCAATGGCCCGGAGGCGCCGCGGGTGCGCCGGGTAAACGTGCCAGCGGGTAAAAGTGTCGACGTCACTGCCAAATTCAACCGGCAGATCATCAAGCTGCGCATCGCGTTGAGCTGTGCGGCGGAATAAACCGATAAATCGATAGATTGAACCCACTTTTTACGCTTTTTTATCGATAGGTCAAGCCTTAATCTCCCCTCCATCGAATCGCACCCTTTTTTGCCGATGGAGGCACCTCATGTCCCGCGTACTGATCATCGAAAGCAGCGCCCGCCAGCAGGATTCCGTTTCTCGTCAGCTGACCCGTGACTTCATCCAGCAATGGCAGGCCGCCCACCCGGCCGATCAGATCACCGTACGCGACCTGGCGGTAAGCCCGGTGCCACACCTGGATGCCAACCTGCTCGGCGGCTGGATGAAGCCGGAAGAACAGCGCAGCGCTGCCGAGCTGGAGGCCCTGGCCCGTTCCAACGAATTGACCGATGAATTGCTTGCCGCCGATGTGCTGGTGATGGCTGCACCGATGTACAACTTCACCATCCCCAGCACCCTCAAGGCCTGGCTGGACCATGTGCTGCGTGCCGGCATCACCTTCAAGTACACCCCTACCGGCCCGCAGGGCCTGCTGACCGGCAAGCGCGCCATCGTGCTGACTGCCCGCGGCGGTATCCACGCCGGCGCCACCAGCGACCACCAGGAACCGTACCTGCGCCAGGTAATGGCTTTCATCGGCATTCACGATGTCGATTTCATCCATGCCGAAGGCCTGAACATGAGCGGCGAGTTCCATGAGAAGGGCCTGAACCAGGCCAAGGCCAAGTTGGCGGCGGTGGCCTGAGGCTTAACGAATTCCCAACCCTGACACCTGTTTTTGCTCCTTTGGGTGTACCTGCCCGGTCCTTTTGGCCGGGCTTTTTTATGCCTGGGATTTGGTGGCGGCCTGTGCCGGCCTCTTCGCGGGCAAGCCCGCGAAGAGGCCGGCACAGCCCCCACATTCCTCATGGTTGAACACAAAGCCCGCAACCCGCTAAGGTCGCGGCCTTGATCCACGAGAGGCAACCATGGGCTACCTGATAATCGTCGCGCTGATCCAGGCGTTTTCCTTCAGCCTGATCGGCGAGTACCTGGCCGGGCACGTCGACAGCTATTTCGCCGTGCTCGCACGGGTGCTGCTGGCCGGCCTGGTGTTTCTGCCGTTGACCCGCTGGCGCCAGGTGGAACCGCGCTTCATGCGCTCGATGCTGCTGATCGGCGCGTTGCAGTACGGCATCACCTATGTCTGCCTGTACCTGAGCTTTCGCGTGCTCACCGTGCCCGAGGTACTACTGTTCACCATCCTCACGCCGCTGCACGTGACGCTGATAGAGGACGCCATGAACCGGCGCTTCAACCCGTGGGCGCTGGTGGCGGCGCTGGTGGCCGTGGCCGGCGCGGCGGTGATCCGTTTCGACAGCATCAGCGGCGAGTTCTTCATCGGCTTCCTGCTGCTGCAACTGGCCAACTTCACCTACGCTGCCGGCCAGGTGCTGTACCGTCACCTGGTCGCCCGCAACCCCAGCGACCTGCCGCACTACGCGCGTTTTGGCTACTTCTACCTCGGCGCCTTGCTGGTGGTGCTGCCGGCGTTCCTGCTGTTCGGCAATGCGCAGCACCTGCCGAGTACCGACGTGCAATGGCTGGTGCTGCTGTTCCTGGGTTTGTGCCCGACGGCGCTGGGCCTGTACTGGTGGAACAAGGGTGCGTGCATGGTTTCTGGCGGCACGCTGGCGGTGATGAACAACTTGCATGTACCGGTGGGGCTGCTGCTGAACCTGCTGATCTGGAACCAGCACGAACCGCTGGGGCGGTTGTTCATCGGCGGCGCGATCATTCTGGCGTCGGTGTGGTTGAGCCGCTTGGGTGCTCGCGGGCAAGCGCCATTGGCCGGCAAGGCCTGACATGCACACTGTCTTCGTCATCGTCGCGCCGATCTTCGCCCTGATCCTGGTCGGCTACCTGTGCCGCAAGACCAACAAGCTGGGCGACAAGGCCGCCGCCGAAATCAACAAGATGGTGGTCTGGCTGTGCCTGCCGGCGTTGCTGTTCAAGGTAACCGCCACAGCCACCTGGAGCGAGATCTGGCACCCGGGGTTCATCGTCGCCTTTGGCGGGGGCGCCCTGGCCATGTTCGTGGTGACCCTGCTGTGGCGCTTGCACAGCGGCCACGGCCTGGTCGCGGCGAGCATCGACGGGCTGAGTGCCGGGTATGCCAACACCGGCTACATCGGCATCCCTTTGTGCTTGTTGCTGTTTGGCCAGGCAGGCCTGCAGCCGGCGCTGATCTCGTCGTTGCTCGTGGTGTGCCTGGTGTTTGCCATTTCGCTGACCCTGATCGAGGTCGGGCTGCAGGAGGAGCGGCAGATTGGCCGGGCGATCCTGCTGGTGAGCAAGGCGCTGGCGAAGAACCCGCTGGTGTTCTCGCCGCTGGCGGGGGCGGGGTGGGCCATGGCTGGATTGGGCCTGGCCGAGCCGGTGATGCACTTTCTCGACATGCTGGCGTTGGCCACCACGCCTTGCGCGTTGATCTCGCTGGGCGCGTTTCTGGCAGAAAAACGCCCGGGTGCGCAGGCCAACCCATGGCCGTTGGTGGGCTTGAAGCTGGTGGGGCAGCCGGCGTTGACCTGGGTACTGGCGTTCAAGGTGTTCAGCCTGCCGACCATGTGGGCGGCTTCGGCGGTGCTGCTGGCGGCACTGCCGACCGGGACCGGGCCGTTCATGCTGGCGGAGTATTACAACCGTGAGGCGGGGTTGATATCGCGCACGATCCTGTTGTCGACCGTGGCTTCGCTGCTGACCTTGACCGGGTTGTTGTACCTGCTGGGTTATGCGGGGTAGCCGAAGGCCCTGTCGCCGCGGTTAGTCGCCACGACAAGCCAGCTCCCAGTAACTGTGGGGGTGGTGGGCTGCAAAGCAGCTCCAAACGGGAACACCACCGTCTTGCGGAACTGCGCGGTACCTGTGGGAGCTGGCTTGCCGGCGATGGGCTGCAAAGCAGCCCCGGCAATCTCAAGCCTCGCTCATCTCTTCCAGGCGACGCGGCATCGGCTCGGCCGCCATACGCCCGGCCAACCCCACCCGCATGTCATTGCCACTCGGCTGCTGATAGAGGCTCAAGCCAAACTCCGGCAGCACCGCCAGCAGGTAGTCGAAGATATCCCCCTGAATCCGCTCATAGTCCGCCCACACCGTGGTGGTGGTGAAGCAGTAGATCTCCAGCGGCACGCCTTCGGCGGTGGTCTGCATCTGCCGTACCATACAGGTCATGTTCGGGTGAATGTTGGGGTGGTTCTTCAGGTAGGCCAGGGCGAACGCGCGGAAGGTGCCGATATTGGTCAGCTTGCGGCGGTTGGCCGACAGCTCGGCCACCGGCCCCAGCGCCTCGTTCCAGTTCTGCAGCTCCTGGCGCTTGCCGGCCAGGTAGTCGCCAAGCAGCTGTATCTGGCTCAGGCGCTGTTCCTCTTCGCGGGTAAGGAAGCGCACGCCGGCGGCATCGATGAACAGGCTGCGCTTGATCCGCCGGCCGCCGGACTGCTGCATGCCGCGGTAGTTGCGGAACGACTCGCTCATCAGGCGCCAGGTGGGGATGGAGACGATGGTCTTGTCGAAGTTCTGCACCTTCACCGTGTGCAAGGTGATATCCACCACATCGCCATCGGCACCCACCTGCGGCATTTCGATCCAGTCACCCACATGCAGCATGTCGTTGCTGGTCAACTGCACGCTGGCGACGAACGACAGCAGCGTGTCCTTGTACACCAACAGCAGTACCGCCGACATGGCGCCCAGGCCAGACAGCAGCAACAGCGGCGAACGGTCGATCAGGGTGGCGACGATGACGATGGAGGCGAAGATCCACAGCATCATCTTGGCCAGTTGCACGTAGCCCTTGATGGAGCGGGTGCGGGCATGTTCGGTGCGGGCATAGATGTCGAGCAGGGCATCCAGCAGGCACGACAGCGCCATGGTCATGAACAGCAGGGTAAAGGCCAGGGCGACATTGCCGAGGAAGTGCTGAGCGGTGTCGGACAGCTCCGGCACCAGCTTCAGGCCAAATTGCAGCACCAGCGACGGTGTGGTCTGGGCCAGGCGGTGGAAGACCTTGTTGTGGCGCAGGTCGTCCAGCCACTTCAACGCCTGTTGGCGGGCCAGCAGGCGCGCGCCGTGCAGCATCAGGAAGCGCGCCAGGCGGCCGATGACCAGGGAAATCAGCAGCAGCACCGCCAGACCGATGGCAGCGTGCAGCATGGGATGTTGGTCGAGGGTGCCCCACAGGTCGAGGGAGTCACGCCAGATTCTTTGGATATCCATGGGTTTGCGTACAGTCTTGTTGCGAAACGAAGCGCCATTAGAGCGCGGATGGCGACAAAGTTGCCAAAAGAAATTCGGCTAAGGCTGCAGAAAACGTTACCCTATGCAACTGAATTTCCCGCACTTGCCTGAGGTTACCTCCGTGTTCTCCCAATTCGCCCTGCATGAACGCCTGCTTAAAGCCGTGGCCGAGCTTAAATTCGTCGAGCCTACCCCGGTGCAGGCCGCGGCCATCCCCTTGGCCCTGCAAGGGCGTGACCTGCGCGTGACCGCACAGACCGGCAGCGGCAAGACCGCGGCCTTCGTGCTGCCCATGCTCAACCGCCTGGTCGACCTCAGCGGCCCTCGCGTCGAGATCCGCGCGCTGATCCTGCTGCCGACCCGTGAGCTGGCCCAGCAGACCCTCAAGCAAGTGCAGCTGTTCTCGCAGTTCACCTACATCAAGTCGGGCCTGGTGACCGGCGGCGAAGACTTCAAGGAACAGGCCGCCATGCTGCGCAAGGTGCCGGACGTGCTGATCGGCACCCCGGGCCGCCTGCTCGAGCAGCTCAATGCCGGCAACCTCGACCTGTCCCATGTGAAGGTGCTGATCCTCGACGAAGCCGACCGCATGCTCGACATGGGCTTTGCCGAAGACATGGAGCGCCTATGCAAGGAGTGCGAGAACCGCGAGCAAACCCTGCTGTTCTCGGCCACCACCGGTGGCGCGGCCCTGCGCGACATCATCGGCAAGGTGCTGAAAGATCCTGAACACCTGATGCTCAACAGCGTTTCGCAGCTGGCCGAAGGTACCCGCCAGCAGGTCATCACCGCTGACCACGACCAGCACAAAGAGCAGATCGTTCAATGGTTGCTGGCCAACGAGACGTTCGACAAGGCCATCATCTTCACCAACACCCGCGTCATGGCTGACCGTATCTACGGCCACCTGGTCGCCAAGGACGTGAAAGCGTTCGTGCTGCATGGCGAAAAGGACCAGAAAGACCGCAAGCTGGCCATCGAGCGCTTCAAGCAGGGCGGCTCCAAGGTACTGGTGGCCACCGATGTGGCGGCCCGTGGCCTGGACATCGATGGCCTGGACCTGGTCATCAACTTCGACATGCCGCGCAGCGGTGACGAGTACGTACACCGCATTGGCCGTACCGGCCGGGCCGGTGGCGAAGGCCTGGCGATCTCGCTGATCACCCACAACGACTGGAACCTGATGTCCAGCATCGAACGCTACCTCAAGCAGCAGTTCGAGCGCCGGGTGATCAAGGAAGTGAAGGGCACCTACAGCGGGCCGAAGAAGGTCAAGGCATCGGGCAAGGCTGTCGGTAGCAAGAAGAAAAAGGTCGACAAGAAGTCGGGTGACAAGAAGGCTGCTGCCAAGCGCAAGCCTACCGCCAAGCCGAAGGCCAACGCCCCGCTGGCGAGTGCGGATGGCCTGGCGCCGTTGAAGAAGCGCAGGACTGCCGCCGAGTAATCGGCCGGTACTAGCCCTGTGGCCGGCTTGCCGGCGACAGGGCAGTCAACAAACCTTCAATCAGCCTTTTTCTCCGCCTCTTTCAGTTCCTTGACCCGCTGGTCGATCAGCTGGCACTTGTCGGGCAAGTCCTTGCTCGCCGTCCCCAACTCCATTCCCTGAAGCTCGTCATTGATCTCCTTGGCCTTTTGCGGGTTCTGCTCGGTCAACCGAGAAACCAAGCCGGCCAGCTCTTCACGTTTTTGCGTTGCCTCCTCCGGTGTACAGCCCCAGGCGGGCAGGGCGCTGAACAGTAGAGTGGCGCAGGCGATAGGCAGCAGCGGTTTCATCCTTATACCTCCGGCGGGGGTGATGAGCGGTGGAGACGCGCCTACGGCAGTTGGTTCAGTGCCTTCGACCGGCGGCTATACCCCTGGGTATATTTACCGCAGTCATCCTCGGCTCTAGTTTGAAGCCACAAACATGACAACCGAGGAACAGACCCATGGATCGATTGAAAGGCAAAGTGGCGCTGATAACCGGCGGCGCAGGCGGGTGCGGCCTGGCCGCTTCGCAGCTGTTCGCCGCCGAGGGCGCCAAGGTGGTGATCCTCGACTTGCCGACCAGCCAGGGTGAAACGGTGGCGGCAGGTATCAATGCCGACGGCGGTCAGGCGCTGTTCGTCGCTGCCGATGTGTCCCAGGCCGACCAGGTGCACCGAGCGGTAAGCCAGGCCCAGGCACACTTTGGCCCGATCACCGTGCTGATGAACCACGCAGGCATCATCGCGGCCGGCCCGTTCCTGGAAACCAGCGAAGCCGACTGGGACCGGTTGATGAGCGTCAACGTGAAAAGCATGTTCCTGGTCACCAAGGCCGTATTGCCAGGCATGCTCGCCGCCGGCGGCGGCAGCGTCATCTGCACTTCGTCGATTTCGGCAGTGGTCGGCACCCCGATGGAAGTGCTGTATTGCACCACCAAAGGTGCCTGCCACATGTTCGCCCGCGCCTTGGCCGTGGAGTACCGCGACCAGAACATCCGCAGCAATGCCATCTGCCCAGGCTTTATCGGCACCGCCCATGGCCGCCGC
>NZ_JABMCW010000098.1:0-17502 GCF_013179705.1 Pseudomonas sp. CM25
GTTGACAGTAATATTTACGCCGCGTTGCATGCCTGGGCAAAGTTGTTATCTTGCAGCTGCATGAAAGTGTAGTTGCAGATTTAATCATTGCTGATATTTGCCAGTTGCCTTGCAACGCATCCCTGTAGGAGCGGCCTTGTGTCGCGATGGGCCGCAAAGCGGCCCCGGCAATATCAGCTTGATGCACAAACCCTGGGGGCGCTTCGCACCCCTATCGCGACATAAGGCCGCTCCTACACGGACTGCGCGCCAGGAGCCGACCATGCCTCGATATCTTGTTTTAGGTTTGTGCCTGCTGGCACCCATCGCCCTGGCGGACAGCGATGAGCACGACCTTGCCTACAGCCTGGGCGCCAGCCTGGGCGAGCGGCTGCGTCAGGACATGCCAGGCCTGCAGCTGGATGCGCTGGTCGAGGGGCTGCGCCAGTCCTACCAGGGCCAACCTTTGAAGCTGGACAAGGCACGCATGCAGGCCGTGCTCCAGCAGCACGAAACACAGGAAGGCGATGCCGCCACGCAAAAGTTGCAGGCTGCCGAAACACGCTTCATGGCCAATGAGCGCGGGCGTTACGGCATGCATGAATTACCGGAAGGTGTGCTGTACAGCGAACTGCAAGCTGGCACTGGCGCGCAGCCGAAACCGGGCGGGAAGGTACAGGTGCGCTATGTAGGCAGGCTGCCGGATGGCTCGGTGTTCGACCAGAACCAGACCCCTCAGTGGTTCAGCCTGGACTCGGTAATCGAAGGCTGGCAAGTGGCATTGCCGCAGATGCACGCTGGCGCCAGATGGCGCCTGGTGATTCCGTCAGCACAAGCCTACGGTGCCGAGGGCGCGGGTGACTTGATTGCACCCTACACGCCACTGGTATTCGAAATCGAGCTGCTGGCGGTTGGCGACTGAAGCACGCCCTCAGGCCTCGACCGCACCTTCTTCCTTGTGGGCGTTGTGCAATACCTCGATCAGGCAGTCTTCAAGCTCGAAGCGCTCGTGCAACAGAGCGCCCAACTTGGTCAGCTTCTCGGCGAAACGCTCGGTGTCCTTGCATTCGCCCTTGGCGCAATGATCATTGAACGCCAATGCGATCTGGGTGCTGTCGTTGATCCGCGGGTTGATCTCCTCGGCCAGCTTCAGCGCCTTCTGGTCATCGAACGCCTTGGCCTCACTGACCAGCTGCTCGCAGACTTCGAAATGCCACGCCGAAACGTAGTCGACCAGCAGGCCGCAAAAATCCCCGTTCGTGTCCTTGTCGGCGAAGGCCGGCTTCAAATCGCGCAGTGCGCGGAAAGCCTGCACCAGTTCCTGGCGCTCCTTCAGCCAACGGTCGATCAGATCATGAACCCCACCCCAGCGTTCCTGGGCGTTCTGACAACTATCGAGCATGGCGATCTCTTCCCTTCTGGGTAGATGCCGCTGCACCTCGCGCGACGAAGACGAAGCACAAAGGTGACATCAGCAGGACGGCATCGAGCAGTTGTGTTTTCAGTATGCGTGCTGGGAGATTATTCCCGCACGGCCTGCCCTTCAAGGTACGCAGCAGACTAAGTTCATACAAGTGTTTAATACCCGGTGATATCGCCATTGGTCGCACTAATGGCCCCGCCTTGCGCCAGGTCAGGTTCTTGCCAGGCTGCGGAAACGATACGCCAGCAGGCAGCTCAAGGGCAGCATCGCCAAAAGCAGAAAGGCCAGCAGGCTCCACTCGGGCAGGGTGAGGTCAAGAAAGCTCCAGGTCAGCGAGTGGCAACCCGGGCCACCGAGCAACAGTTGCCGGGCAGCCTCGCCCCAGGATTGCTCGAGCAACCGCCCGATCGGCACGGGGCAGCCATGGCTCGCCCCATCGGCACCCTGCAACCAGACATGCCGTGCGGCCAGCAACGCGCCGGCCAGGGAGCAGCCCAACGTCGCCCGCGCGTAATGCCGGATGCCCTGCCCGCCTGGTGCCTGCAACACCGCCGCCAGGCACAGCAACGCATACACGCCAAGCACCAACCGCTGACTGAGGCACAACGGGCACGGCACCAGCCCGAGCATGTTTTCAAGCTGGAAGGACGCGGCCAGTACCGTCAGTGCGGCCAGGCAGGCAGGAAGAAAAAATGTGCGCAAACGGGCCGGCAGCATGGGCGGGGAAAGTCCGGGGAAAATGTAGTGGCTTGAAACAGTAGAGGAACGACGCGCTTTGTTTCAAGGCGATACAGTAGCGAGAAGTCGCTGAGTCGCGAAGGATATTTCTACCAGAGCGGTAGGAAACGTCTGAAGAAAAGGACGGCAGATATGACTTACATCAATGGAAAAGCTACCCGCCCCCATGGCCCGCACCTTGGCGCGGGCCATGGGGTAGGTCAGGCGCGTACGCCTTCTGGCAAAGGCAGGGCCAGCAGACGCTCGTCCAGCAGGCCGAGGCCCTCCTGGAATAGCTGGTTGCTGCGTTCGGTCTCGCCCAGGCCGGCAAGCAAGCGGGCCAGCTCGGCACAGGCCTCGGGGTTGCGCTCCATGCGCAGGCTGCTTTCAAGGTAGTCACGCGCCTTGCCCCAGAGACGGTTCTGCAGGCTCAGGCGGCCCAGGGTCAGCAGCAGGCTGGCGTCTTGCGGGTGAGCCTTCAACCAGCCTTCGGCGGTTTGCAGTTGGCGTGCCGGGTCGTCACCGCGCACCAGGCCGTACAGGCGTGCCAGGTGGCTTTCGTAGTCTCGCTTGAGGGCCGTGCGCAACACCTGCTCGGCTTCGCTTTCGGCGCCCACCTGGCGCAACTGCTCGGCATAGGCCAGCACCAGTTGCGGCTCCTGGCGCTGGGCCGCAGTCAACTGCTGCCAGGCTCGCTCCAGGGCCTGACGTGCAGCTTGCGCGTCCTCGCCACGGGTCGTCGCCAGGCTCAGGTTCTGGCCCCAGGCGCGTTGCTCCAGCGCCGCCAGCTCGGAAGCCGGCAAAACCTTGCCCTTGCGCAGGTCGGGCAACAGGCGGATCAGTGCCGACCAGTCGCCGCGCTCCAGGTACAGGCGCTGCAGCAGGCGCAGCACCTGGCTGTTGTGCGGGTGACGTTCCTGCATGGCCAGCAGGGTTTCCAGGGCACCATCACTTTCGCCACGGTCCATCTGCAACTGGGCGTGGGTCAGGGCGATGGCCAGTTCAGCTTGCGGTTGGCGCTCCAGGGCTCGCTCCAGCAGGTTGTCGCTGTCTTCGGTACGGCCTTGCTCGTTGGCCGCCCGCGCGGCACCCAGGTAGTACAGCAGCGGCTGCCGCTCGGCCTCGGCGGCACGGTGCAGGTGGCGCTGAGCGCTGGCCCAACGGCCCTCGGCGAGATCCAGCTGGCCCTGTTCGATGGACAGGCGGATACGCCGGCTGCGGTTACGCCGCGACCATGGGTTGACCACGCCACTGGAGGTCAGCACCAGGCCCACCAGGTAACGCAGCAGCCACAGCACCGCGACCACGGCCACCAAGCCGGCCAAGGCTGCCCAAAGCCCGGACTGATAGCGGAAGCTGCCATAGGAAACCAGCACATAGCCGCTGTGCTTGGCGACAGCAATGCCCAGCGCCGCTGCGATCACGATCGCCAGCACCGCCAGCAGGTAGACACGCTTCATGGCTTGCCCCCTCCAGCCTCGGCCGGCAGATGACGGCGCTGGATATAGGCCTGCACCGAAGCCAGGCTTTCGCTGAGGTCAGGCGTGACCACCGACACCGGCTGGTCGGCCAGGGCATTGAGGCTGTCGAGCATGGCCTTGCTTTGCGGGTTGTCGGCGTTGAAGTTGGCCAGCAGCACGCTGCGGGCATCGTCCAGCGCCTGGCTGTAGACCTTGGCGTCACCATTGAGCGCCGCCCACTGGGCCTGTTCGATGGTCAGGCTCAGGGCCAGGCGCAGCTGGTTCAGTTGCTGCCCGGCCAACAGCGGCCGCACGTTGTCATCGGCGTTGAAGTCGATCTGGAAGTACTTGGACATCTCGGCCCACCACTGCGACAGGCGGCTGGCACCATCACCGTCTGAGGTCAGGGCACCCAGGGCATCGGCATTGCTGTCGAATTCGGGCGACTGGGCGCTGAGCTGCTGCACCAGCTCACGCTGCGCGGCCAGCTTCAGGAACAGGCCGGTACGGTCAGGCTGCTGGGTGCTGTTGAGCGTGGCCAGGCTGCGTGCCAGTTGCTCGCGGGCAGCGAAGGCGCCCGGATCGCTTTGCTCGCGCAGGATTTCGTCGGCGCCCTCGACCAGCGCCTTGGCACTGGTGATGTCCTGCAGGGCCGACAGGCGCAGGGTCGCCAGGCGCAACAGGTGCTCGGCCTCGGCCAGGCGCCATTCCTTGCGGCTCTCGCCAAGCACGGTTTCCAGACGCTGGCTGAGACGCTGCTGGTCGCCTTGCAGCTGCGCCACCAGGCGGCGGCGGTCTTCCAGCTCACTGGCTGCCGGCAGGCTGGCCAGCTGCGCGCTGATTTGCTGCTCGCGTTGCTGCAGGGCTTCGGTGCGCTGGTTCAGCGCCTCGAGGTGCTGGCCCTGGTTGAACTCGCTGCCTTGCAGTTGACGCACCTGCCAGACACCCCAGCCACCTACTGCGACCCCGGCCGCGCCCAATAGCAGGGCCAGTGCTGCCAGGCCACTGCCAGAGCGCTTGGCAGGAGGCGGGGCAACGGGGTCCGCCGGCGTCTGTGCCGACGGCTGATCGTTATTGGACAAGACAGTCTCGCTCACGTATCCATCCTTTGCATGGGGGCGCATCGCGTTCAGCTTAGCGCCTTAAGAGGCAGGTGCAGCGCTGCGCTGCACGGCTGCCAGCAAGGCCGTGGCACTGGCGCCACGGCAATCCACAACCTGTTGGGCCCCGGCGGCCCTGGCCTGTTCGGCGACCCGCGGGCTTGGCACGAACAGCGGCAGCTGTGCCAGCTGCGGCCAATCGGCGCCGGCCATTTGCTGCAAGTGTTCAAAACCCTGCCCACTGCTGACCACCAGGCCATTGAGGCGTTCCGCTTCGATGCGGCGCATCAGCGTGCCCGGCGGGTAAGCCGGAAGGCAGCGACGATACAGTTCCAGATAATCGACACTAGCACCTTGCTGTGCAAGACGCTCTGCCAGCAGTTCGCGACCTCCGACGCCACGAACGATCAAGACGCATGGCGCTGCCACCTCCAGCGCCTGGTGCAGGCCAGGCATGGCCAGCAAGGCCTCGCTGTCATCACCACGCGGCGGGAAGCTTACCTCGAGGCCTGCGCCCTGCAGTACTGCGGCGGTGGCCTCGCCCACGGTGAACCAGCCCTGCTGTGGAGGCCGCAGGCCAGCCTCGGCCAGTTGCTCGAGCAACAGCCTGGCGGCCGGTTTGCTGACCACAATGATCGCGGCAAAGCCATGCAGGCTTTCCAGCAGCAGGCGTTGCCGGGTATCCACAGCCACAGGCTCCAGCGCCAGCAACGGCAGGCAGCTACTGCCCACCCCCGCTGCCGCCAGGCATTGCGCCAGCGCCTCGCAGTCCTCGGCAGGCCGGGTCAGCAACAGGCGCCATTCACTCACGGGTGGCCGGCCTCGCCATAGACTTCCTTGAGGATGGCCTCGGCGCCCTGGCCCAGCAGGTCTTCGGCCACTTGTACGCCCAGGCTTTCGGCGGCCGCGCGGGGAGCGCGGGCATCGGCCACCAACAGGGTACCTCCGCTGGGCTGGCCGACCAGGCCACGCAGCCAGAGTTGATCGCCTTCGAGCACCGCGTAGCAGGCGATCGGCACTTGGCAGCCACCATTCAGGTGTTTGTTCAGGGCGCGTTCGGCCACCACCCGGTCGGCGGTATCGACATGGTGCAGTGGCGCCAGCAGGGCGTGGATTTCCTGGTCCGCGCTACGGCATTCGATGCCTACCGCCCCCTGGCCGCCAGCCGGCAGGCTGTCGTCGACGCTGATATTGGCGGTGATACGGTCTTCGAAGCCCAGGCGGATCAGGCCGGCGGCGGCGAGGATGATGGCGTCGTACTCGCCGGCATCCAGCTTGGCCAGGCGGGTGTTGACGTTGCCGCGCAGGAAGCGGATTTGCAGGTCCGGGCGGCGCGCCAGCAACTGCGCCTGGCGCCGCAGGCTGGAGGTGCCGACGATGCTGCCGGCAGGCAATGCTTCGAGGCTGGCGAAACGGTTGGACACGAAGGCATCGCGCGGGTCTTCGCGCTCGCAGATGCAGAACAGGCCCAGGCCTTCGGGGAAGTCCATGGGCACGTCCTTCATCGAGTGCACGGCGATGTCGGCCTCGTTGTCCAGCAGGGCGGTTTCCAGTTCCTTGACGAACAGGCCCTTGCCGCCGATTTTCGCCAGCGGCGCGTCGAGCAGCTTGTCACCACGGCTGACCATGGGCACCAGGGTTACCAGCAGCCCGGGGTGAGCCTGTTCGAGGCGGGCTTTGACGTATTCGGCCTGCCACAGGGCCAAGGCACTTTTACGGGTGGCAATGCGGATTTCGCGAGTGGACATGAAACGCCCCGATCCAGAGAAATGCTGTCGATGATAACAGCATCGCTGGTATCGCTAGCAGATACGGATCAGGATCCTGTACTTGCCTGTACCGGCCCAATCGCCGGCAAGCCAACTCCCACAGGTCCCCTGCAAGGTTCAAGGTTGGCGCTTCACCTGTGGGAGCTGGCTTGCCGGCGATGGGCCGGTGCAGGTTTAGAGGGTCTGCATCATCTTGCGTACACCGGCCACATGGCGCCGGCTGACAGTGAGGGCATCGCCATCCAGGCCCTTGAGGTACAGCTGGAAATGCCCCAGCGGGGTACGCTGCAGGCGTTCGATACGCTCACGGGCGACCAGCGCGTTGCGGTGGATGCGCACGAAGCGTTCGCCGAACTCGTCTTCCAGGGCTTTGAGCGGCTCGTCGAGCAGCACTTCCCCGGCTTCATGGCGCAAGGTCACGTACTTGTGGTCGGCGATGAAATAGATCACCTGGGGCAGCGGGATCAACTCGATCCCTTTGCGCGTGCGGGCACTGATGTGGCTACGCGGGCCGCCACCTTCATTGGCCGGCCGGGTGAGCGCCGCCAACTGGGCGCGGTTGGGTTTTTCGGCCTTGCGCAAGGCATCGCGCAGCGCCTGGCCGTGGAAAGGCTTGGTTACATGGCTGAGGGTACTGTCCTTGAAAGCCTCGGCACCGTATTCATCGTCACCGGTGCAAAACACCACCGCCGGCGGCGCCTCGCGCTCGCACAGGCGAGCAGCAACCTGCAGGCCGTCCAGGCCTGGCATGCCGATGTCCAGCAGGACCACATCGGGCTTGAGGCTTTCGATCAGCGCCAGGGCCTCCTCGCCGTTGGTGGCGCTGGGCTCCAGTACGGTGTAACCCTCCAGTTCGCCGAGCAGCCGGGTGAGCCGTTCACGGTCTTGGGGTTCGTCATCAACGATCAGGACATTCATAATTGCGCTGGATTCCTGAATGAGTCTCGCACAGGTATAGCGTAGACAGGTGTGGTTCGAGCGACACTGCGGTCACGCTCTAGACCGGTGCGATGGCCAAAGATTCACTCGGCTGGCAGATTCACCGCCAGTCCTCTGTCCAACTGTAGACGGTCCGTGGAACACTGCCGTTCATTCCTTGAAATCCTTCAGCGCCGTTTTCCGGGCATTTCTGTCGACCGGCGCCCTGCGGCAGCCAGCCCAACCCTGCTATCATCGGCGCCACTTTTTCGTTCACGCCTGCAATGAGTGAATCCATGAGCACCGACAAGACCAATCAGTCCTGGGGCGGCCGCTTCAGTGAGCCCGTCGACGCATTCGTCGCCCGTTTCACCGCCTCGGTCGACTTCGACAAGCGCCTGTACCGCCACGACATCATGGGTTCGATCGCCCATGCCACCATGCTGGCGCAGGTCGGCGTGCTCAGCGATGCCGAGCGCGATACCATCATTGATGGCCTGAATACCATCCAGGGCGAGATCGAGGCCGGCAACTTCGACTGGCGCGTCGACCTCGAAGACGTGCACATGAACATCGAGGCGCGCCTCACCGACCGCATCGGCATCACCGGCAAGAAGCTGCACACCGGCCGTAGCCGCAACGACCAGGTGGCCACCGACATCCGCCTGTGGCTGCGTGACGAAATCGACCTGATCCTGGCCGAAATCACCCGCCTGCAGCAGGGCCTGCTGGAGCAGGCCGAGCGTGAAGCCGAAACCATCATGCCTGGCTTCACCCACCTGCAGACGGCCCAGCCGGTCACCTTCGGCCACCACCTGCTGGCCTGGTTCGAGATGCTCAGCCGCGACTACGAGCGCCTGGTCGACTGCCGCAAACGCACCAACCGCATGCCCCTGGGCAGCGCCGCACTGGCGGGCACCACCTACCCGATCGACCGTGAACTCACCTGCAAGCTGCTGGGCTTCGAAGCGGTGGCCGGCAACTCGCTGGACGGCGTTTCGGACCGTGACTTCGCTATCGAATTCTGCGCCGCAGCCAGCGTCGCGATGATGCACCTGTCGCGCTTCTCCGAAGAGCTGGTGCTGTGGACCAGCGCGCAGTTCCAGTTCATCGACCTGCCCGACCGCTTCTGCACCGGCAGCTCGATCATGCCGCAGAAAAAGAACCCGGACGTGCCAGAGCTGGTACGCGGCAAGACCGGCCGCGTGTTCGGCGCCCTGACCGGCCTGCTGACCCTGATGAAGGGCCAGCCGCTGGCCTACAACAAGGACAACCAGGAAGACAAGGAACCGCTGTTCGACGCCGCCGACACCCTGCGCGACTCGCTGCGTGCCTTTGCCGACATGATCCCGGCGATCAAGCCCAAGCACGCCATCATGCGTGAAGCGGCCCTGCGCGGTTTCTCGACCGCCACCGACCTGGCCGACTATCTGGTCCGCCGTGGCCTGCCGTTCCGTGACTGCCATGAGATCGTTGGCCACGCGGTGAAGTACGGCGTGGACACCGGCAAGGACCTGGCCGAGATGAGCCTGGACGAACTGCGCCAGTTCAGCGACCAGATCGAGCAGGACGTGTTTGCCGTGCTGACCCTGGAAGGGTCGGTGAATGCGCGTGACCACATTGGTGGTACTGCGCCGGCGCAGGTGCGTGCTGCCGTTGTTCGTGGCAACGCCCTGCTGGCTTCGCGCCAAGGCTGATCCACTGCCCTGCTGTTGTAGGAGCAGCCTTGCGCTGCTCCTACAAGGATTTGCACTGGGCCCAGTTAGCGCTTGCCGCTACGAATCATCTCCATGAAGGCCGGCATCGAGGCCTCCTTGTCTGCCAAGATCCGCGCCATGTGCGGGTTCTCGCCCATCAGCTGCAGCAGCGCCTTGGCCTGCGGAAAGTCCGCCAGCAAGTCGATGTTCAGTACCTTCTTGCCCACCGCGTACGCCAGATCGACCGAGAAGCAGAACATCAGGTCTGCCAGCGTCAGTTGCTCACCCGCTACATAAGGGGCAAAACGCCCGTTGCGCTTGAGCGTGGCAAACCCGGCCAGCAAGTCGGCTCGGGCCTTCTCCTTGACCAGCGGTTCCACCGACATGCCAAAGAACGACTCGGCGTAGCAGGTACGGGCTGGCAGTTCGATGTACAGCTCGATTTCCTTCAGCAGCTCGCGCACCTTGGCCTGCCCGAACGCATCGCTCGGCAGCAGCGCCTTGCCGGGCTGGGTCTGCTCGATGTAGTCGAGGATCACGCTGGTTTCGCTGAGGAAGCCGTGTTCTGTTTCCAGTACGGGCACTTTGCCGCGCGGGCTGACTTCCAGCGAGCCTGGGGTCTGGCCACCATAGAAGGTGACTTCCTGGAAGGGCAGGCCTTTTTCCAGCAGGGCCAGCTTGACCATGTTGTAGTAGTTGCTGACCGAGAATCCGTGAAGCTTGAGCATGGGGTAACAGCCTCCAGGCCGTATGGGGATGGCCCGGCTTTTATAGCCCTATCGCATGCCCCTGACCAGTGTCATGCACCCGGTCGATGACCAGGCATTGCCGCCACGGGCATGGCACACTGTGCATCCCATCACAGGAGCACCGCCATGAGCGAGCCAACCGACATCGACAATGACGACGAAGCCTTCGCCGAGGCGACGCTGACCCAGGCCATCGAAAACCAGATTGAAAGCGGCGATCCGGCGGCAGCCAAGGCCACCTTCAACAAACTGAGCCTGGTCGGTTACGAGCGTGAAGACATTCTCAACCTGATGGCCCATGTGCTGGCCTTCGAGGTTGACAACATGCTGAAGGAAGATCGCGAGTTCGACCGCGAGTGGTATGAGAACGCGCTACGAGCGCTGCCAGAGCTGCCACCTGAGATGGATCAAGGCGACGACGAATAACCCGACTACACTCGAAGGTCAGGCACCGTTGAACGGTGCCGTAATCCTTGTCTGGAAGTCAGGAGTCGCCATGCCTTTTACCCCCGATCTGATCGACGAACTGGAAGTACTCGCGCTGTTCAAACACGACAGCAGCCAGGAAGGCATCAAGATAAACAGCAACGCCGCACCTGCCCTGATCGCAGCAGCGCAACGCCTGTATGATAAAGGGCTGACCGATCAACCTGATGGCGGTTATCTGACCAGCCTGGGTCATGACGCCGTAGATAGTGTCCAGCTACTGCAGAACATTCTCAAGGCGCCACAACCGGCCTGAGCCGAGATTGCAAGGGGCTGCGCTGCAGCCCATCGCCGGCAAGCCAGCTCCCACAGGTACTGCGAATGGCCTGAAACCGATGTGACCAGATCCCACTGGTACTGCACATGGTTTGAAGCCAATGCGGTCGGTGTGGGAGCTGGCTTGCCCGCGATGGGCCGCAGCGCGGCCCCCGGTCAGTTGGCCGTTGCCCTGCGCTTTTCCACCAGCCAAGAGCGCCCATACAGGCACACGATGGCCAGCAACGCCACCGCCTGCGCCGACAGCGAGTAGGCATCGGCGTGAATCCCCAGCCAGTCGAACTCGAAGAACGCCACCGGCCGCGTGCCCAGCACCCCGGCTTCCTGCAACGCCTTCACCCCATGACCGGCGAATACCACCGACAGTGCACACAGCAGTGCGGCGTTGATGCTGAAGAACAGCGTCAGTGGCAGCTTGGCCGAGCCGCGCAGAATCACCCAGGCCAGGCCCACCAGCAGCACCAGCGCAGTAGCGCCACCGGCCAGCACCGCCTGATGCCCGGCAGGGCCTGCCTGCAGCCACAGGGTCTCGTAGAACAGGATCACTTCGAACAGTTCACGGTATACCGAGAAGAACGCCAGCACGGCAAAGCCGAAACGCCCGCCGCCGCTGACCAGGCTGCTTTTGATGTAGTCCTTCCAGGCGGCGGCGTGACGGCGGTCGTGCATCCACACGCCGAGCCACAGCACCATCACCGCGGCAAACAGCGCCGTGCAGCCTTCCAGCAGCTCACGCTGGGCACCGCCCACGTCGATCACATAGGCCGCCAGGGCCCAGGTAGCGAAGCCGGCGACCAGCGCCAGGGCCCAGCCGACGTTGACGCTGCGCACAGCCGATTGCTGGCCGGTGTTGCGCAGGAACGCGAGGATCGCCGCCAGCACCAGAATCGCTTCAAGGCCTTCGCGCAGCAGGATCAGCAAACCGGAGATGTAGCTCAACGACCAGCTGAGGCCATCACTGCCCAGCAGCTTGGCAGCCTGGTCGAGCTTGGCCTTGGCGTCGCCAAGACGTTGCTCGGCCTGGGCCACGGGCAACCCGTCCTGCAGCGACTGACGATAAGCCATCAGCGACTTTTCAGTGTCCTTGCGCACTTGGGTATCGACGTTGTCCAGCGAGCTTTCCACCAGTTCGAAGCCCTCCAGGTAGGCAGCCACCGACAGGTCATAGGCCTGGTCGTGGTCACCTGCACGGTAGGCCGCCAGGCTCTTGTCCAAGGTGCTGGAGGTGTATTCGAGCAGCTGCGCCGGGCCGCGTTTTACCTGCGGCGGCTGGGCCCGCTGGGCGCGGAATGCTTCCAGCACCGCAGCGCCTTCATTGGCAGCGACCTCGGCCGGAGTCTGGCGGGCCAGGTCGGCGATGTTCCAGGTCTTGTCGCCTTTGCCGGCTTCCGGCTTGGCGGTGAAGCTGGCGATATAAGCGGCGATATCCCAACGCTGGCGGTCATCCAGTTGGTCGGCAAACGACGGCATCTCGGTGCCGTCGATACCCAGCGCCAGCGTGTTGTACAGGTCGAACAGGCTTAACTGGTCGAGGCGCGAGACATCGCGCAGGTTGGCGGGTGCAGGCTCCAGCCCCACGCCCGCCGGGCCATCACCTGCGCCCGTGTCGCCGTGGCAGATCGAGCAGTTCTGCGCGTAGAGCGCAGCGCCACGCGCCGGGTCCGGGGTGATCACCGGGGCCTGGCTGACCTCGTAGGCCACCGCCAGGCGTGCACCCAGCTGGCGCGCCTGCCTGGCGACTGTCGCGCCATCTTCACGTTGGTCGATGGCTTGGCGCAGCGCCTGGACGCCCTGGCCCAGCGCCGCCTGTTCGGCATGCGCAGGCAGGCCGCTGACCAGATCGGCCAGCACCGCGCTGAACTCCTGCTGCTCGCGGTATTCGCTGTCGTCGATCACCTTGCCGTCTTGCACGGTCGGCGGGTAGTCGGCGCCAATGTAGTCCAGCAGGTGCAGGGCCTTGGTGGCCTCGGCAGGGGCTTCTGCCTGCGCCAGGGTGCTGCACAGCACCAACAACGGGCCTAGCAACCAGGCAAGCAGACGGGTACGGGTATTCATGGCCAGTCTCGAAGGGAATGCGAAAGAGAACATTGTTCACTTCCACTTTGCTTCTCTCAAGGGTGCTGGGCGGATTTCATGAAAAATCCTGGTACAAATCAGATGAAGCGAGGTGGCATCGGGATTGATGGGGGCATGGCCTGCCAGGGCCTCAATCGCCGGCAAGCCAGCTCCCACAGGTATGCACTTGACTTGAGGGCGATGCGGTCGGTGTGGGAGCTGGCTTGCCGGCGATGGGCCGCACAGCGGCCCCCAGGTACTTCTATTGAAGAACCTTGCTCATTCCGCGCTCCATATCATCGATCAGTGCCTTGGCCATCTCGCTGAGTATCCGCGCCGCGCTCCCGGCAATGCGGTCGTTCTCCATTTCCGCCTCGGTAGTGAGGTGCCGGATACAGCCAAGGAGCACTGACAGTTGGGAGAATGCATGATTGAACGGCACGTTGGCCTGCAGGCGAAACAGGTCAAAGGTTTCCGCGCCAACGGTGGAAGTGTCTCTTGGATCGTTGCTCATCGCTTGCCCCCTTGCCGTACATGCTCGGACAAAGCATTGATCACCGCGCACAGCACGCGAATGTTCATGCCCATGGCGTTGCGCGTGTCACCTGGGTCGGTGCCGAGCAGGACAGTGGTGGTGTGCTCGATACTCAGGGTGAGAGCGCTGGTCAGCCGCTTGCAGTCGTCGATGCTGAGCGAGTCGATGAGTGAGAGATTTGGTGGGTCGAGCAGGAGCAGATCGGTGACGGGTGGGTCGGGGACGAGCTTTTTCATGGCGGAACTCCTGTACAAAAAAGAATTCTGCCCTCCGCATCGTCTCACGGATTTGGGTGGCAGTCGTTACACGGGTTGAGACCCGGGGTACAGGAGACCCGGCCAGACCGAAATCTGCCCGTGCACGACCGCCATAAGCGATGCAACCTGTACCAGCCGGGTGTCTCACGCCCGATCGCCTTGCGAGGCGACCCGAGGACGTTATTCCCAGAGCACTTTCCAGCCAAGTCAGCACCATCCGATAGCGGCCGTAGGATAATTCGACACAGAATCAGAACTGAAGCATTTGGTTGCAAGTTCAGAAATGTCCTACGGCTTTAGGGCCCAGGCAAGGGCTTCGCCCTTGATCGCCGGCAAGCCAGCTCCCACACCGACCGCATCGCTCTCAAGCCTAGTGCGGTACCTGTGGGAGCTGGCTTGCTAACGATGAAGCTGCGCCGATGCTACTGGAAATACTGGGTACCAATTCATTCATCGCCGGTAAGTCCATTCCCACTAGCCTGATGAGCAGTTCATCAGGAGAGAGCGCACATGGATCGTCCCCACTCAGACCAGTTAAGGCTCGGCCGATTTTCGGAGACCAGCAGGTTATATCTGCTCACCAGCACAACCTTGGACAGGGTTCCAATGTTCAGTGACTTCCACTGCGCAAGATTGATGGTGGCGGAGTTACGCCAGGCTCAAGAGGAAGGCGATGTCAGGTCATTGGCCTGGGTGGTAATGCCTGACCACTTTCATTGGCTGGTCGAGCTTGGGCCGGCCAGCTTGAGGCGTGTAATGCGCCGGGTTAAATCCCGGAGCACAGTGATGATCAACAGGCACACAGGACGAAGTGGGCGGCTCTGGCAGAAGGGCTTTCACGACCGGGCATTGCGCAGGGAGGACGATGTACAAGCGGTGGCTCGGTACATAGTCTTGAACCCAAAGCGGGCGGGGCTGGTTTCAAGGGTTGGCGATTATCCGCATTGGGATGCGATTTGGCTCTGATCATGTGTTGTCTGGGAGTTTCTATCGCCGGCAAGCCAGCTCCCACAGGTATTGCACATGGCTTTACGCCGACGCGGTCGAGGTGGGAGCTGGCTTGCCGGCGATTGGGCCTCAAGGCCTGGCGGCGTCCTTCCAGCCCCCACCCAACGCCAGGAACACCCCAATCTGCCCCAACGCCACCTGGCTATTGGCCGCTGCCAGCTGCGCACGCACATCGGTATAGGTGCGCGTGGCCTGCAAATCCGCCAGGAACGACTCACGCCCGGCCTGGTAATACCGGTGCGTCTGGTCCGCGGCTTCCCTGGCCGACGCCTCCGCCTCGGCCAGGGCATCGCGCCGGTCCAGCAGAGCGCTGTATTGCGCGAGCCGGGTCTGGGTTTCGCGAATGGCATTCAGCACCACACCATCGAAATTCGCCAACGCCGCCTGGGTCGACGCTTGCGCCATGCGGATGCGCGCTCGAGTGCCGTTGGTGGGGATGGTCCAGCTGATCTGCGGGCCGAAGCCCCAGCGGTTGGTCGCCGGTTTGCCAAGGTTCTCCAGAATACCAATGGTGCCGACCTGGGCGCCGATGCTGATGTCCGGGTACAGCGCACCCGTGGCCACGCCGATAGAGGCAGTGGCAGCGGCCAGCTGGCGTTCCGCCTGGCGCACGTCCGGGCGGCGCTTGAGCAGCGCCGCGCCATCGCCCACTGGCACCAGCTGCTTCAGGTGCGGCAGCTCGGCGCAGTCGGCAGTGCCAGCAGGCAACTGATCGACCGGTTTGGCCAGCAAGGCGGCCAGGGTGTACATGCCGGTCTCGCGCTCGGCCTTGAAGCGTGGCAATTCGGCGCGCAGCGACTTGAACTGGGTCTGCGAGCGGGTGACCTGGGTTTCGTCGCCACGGCCGGCATCGCGCAGGCGCTGATTGAGCTTCACGCCCTGCTCCTGCAAATCCAGCGACTCACGGGCGATGTGGTACTCCTCATTGGCCGAGCACACCTGGGTATAGGCCCTGACCACGTCCGCAACCAAGGTGATGCGGGCGGTGTCCGCAGCGGCCTGTACCGCGTCGGCATTGGCCTTGGCGGCCTCGGTGCCGCGCTTGAAAGTGCCCCACAGGTCGAACTGGTACGAGGCACTGATGATGGCCTCGCCGATGTTGGCTACCGGCACCTTCTCCGGCTGCAGGAAGGCTTCGCCAGACTCCTGCAGGCGCTGCGCCCCAGCCTTGATACCACCGTTGAATCCGCCCTGGGATTGAGCCACTTCAACCTGGGCGCGGGCCCTGGCGATGTTGGCGGCAGCCACGCGCAGTTCGGTGTTGGCGCTCAAGGCCTGGCGCACCAGTTGGTTCAGCCGTTGATCCTGATACAGCTGCCACCAGTCCTCGGGCACGGGTGCCGACACCACGCTATCGGCATCCTGGCGCAGCGGGCCGTTCAGGTCGCTGCGTTGCACGGCAGCGTCCTTCGGCACCTCATAATCGGGCCCTACCATCATGCAGGCGCCCAGCGACAGGCACAGGCCGGCCAGGATCAGCTGTTTCATGGGCGCTGGCCCTCGATGATCGACACCGTGGCGGTGCGCCCGGCGATCATGCGGAAGTCTTGCGGGACTTCGTCAAAAGCAATGCGCACCGGGATGCGCTGGGCCAGCCGCACCCAGCTGAACGCCGGGTTGACGTTGGGCAGCAGGTTGGCGCCGCTGCTGCGGTCACGGTCTTCGATGCCGGCGGCAAAACTCTGCACATGGCCGCGCAGGCGGGTGTTGTCGCCCATCACGCGGATATCCACGGCGTCGCCGATGTGGATGCCGCCCAGCTTGGTTTCTTCGAAGTAGCCGTCGACGTGGTACGAGGCGCTGTCGACCACCGACAGCACCGGGCGGCCGGCAGTGACGAATTCGTGGTTACGCGGCGCACGGTCGTTGAGGTAACCGTCCACCGGGCTGCGCACCACCGAGCGGTCGAGGTTCAGCTGCGCGGTATCGACCGCCACCTGCGCCTCGCTGACGGCCGAACGGGCACGGGCCTCGCGGGACTGGCTTTCTTCCAGCTGTTCAGCCGCTACCAGGTTGCCCAGCTTGCGGTTGCGCTGTGCCTCGCGAGAAGCCTGGGCCAGGGTTTCCTGGCGTTCGCCAAGGGTAGCCTTGGCCTGGCGCAGGGCCAGGGTGAAGCGGTCCTGGTCGATGGTGAACAGCACGTCGCCGCGCTTGACGGTCTGGTTGTCGCGCACCTCGACCTTCTGGATCAGCCCGGACACATCCGGAGCGATCTGGATCACGTCGGCGCGGATGTGGCCGTCGCGGGTCCAGGGGGCGAACATGTAGTAGCCCACCATCTGCCACACGAGCACGGCGGCGAAGGTCACTACCAGCAAGGTCAGGACCACACGGCCCAGGGTAAGCAATGGTTTTTTCATGGCAGCATCAGGTTTCGGCAAAAGTGGTCCACCGCGCCAAGCAGCACGGCATACAGGGCAACGTTGAATAACGCCCGGTGCCAGACCAGGCGGTAGAAATGCAGGCGCACCAGCACCGCGTGCACCCCCAGGAACAGCAGGTAGGTGCCAAACATCATCACCAGCAGCGTGGGCAGGAACACCCCGCTGATATCGAGTTCACCAATCACAGGGGCGCTCCGTCGAGCCCGGGGGGCAGTTGCGGTTGTTCGGCGGGCTCGAGCATCACCTCCACACCCGGCAGCAGGGCCAGGCGCAGGCCGCTGAGGGCATGCAGCAGGTGGGTGCGGGCATCGCCGCGCTCGTACAACTCGTCCAGGTTCAGCGCCAGCCGCGCGCGTTCCATGTTGCGCAGCAGCGCGGCCGGGGCGTGCAGGCGCTCGCCGGCACGCAGGCAGGCAGCGTAGTGCGCGCCCACTTCCTCGATCACCGTGTTCAGGCGCTCGCGAGCCTGCTGGCCGGCACGCGGCATGTAGGCCAGCAGGTCGAGCAGGTTCAGCCCCACGCGCAGGTCACGCAACGCAACGCCGCTGTCCTGGCCGGTTTGCGACAGACGCGGCAGGTGCTGCATGAGGCGGTCGAGCATCTGCACACCCACCTGACGGTGCTCGGCCAGGGTGGCTGGCTCGGTCATTTCGACGATGTCGCGCCAGACGAAGCGGGTCATGCGCTTG
>NZ_JABMCW010000099.1:0-17193 GCF_013179705.1 Pseudomonas sp. CM25
AAGTACGTCGGTCTGGAAGGTCGTATCATCGGCATGACCACCTACGGTGAGTCGGCGCCGGCTTCGGCACTGTTCGAAGAGTTCGGCTTCACCCTGGAGAACATCCTCGGTACTGCCGAAGAGCTGCAGGAAGACTGATACAAGGAAGGCGAGGGCCTTTGGCCCTCGTTCGCGGCACAAGGCCGCTCCCATAGGGGATTGTGCACGCCGTCCTCTGTGGGAGCGGCCTTGTACCAAGCAGGGGTCGCATGAGCTCGCCAAAAATCTTCACTCGCGTGCTTTCCTACTCTACCGCTTGGGGCAACATCTTAAAGAAATCGAAGCCCTTGAAATCAGCTTGCCCAGAGGCGCAACGCCTTGGGTTCTCTAGCCTCCAGAACTATACCTCCCAGCCTTCTTGGCCTTCTAAATCAATATCTTGATGTAACTTTTCATTGTGCCCAGCACTCTCATACAGCAGCATACCCTTCCTTCATCGCTTTAAGCCGGACGCATGGCATTGCCAACATGGATGTAACTACCCCCCCTCCACGCCCGCGTTTGAGCAGCAAAACGCTCTATCGCTGGCACCGGGCCTCACTTGAAGACCATTTGCGCGCGCTAAGGCCCGAATGGACCGACAAACCGCTGGAGATCACCAGCGAAGTGTTAGGCGGCAACGCCTCCTTTGTGAATTACGTGCGGCATCATCACCTGCTTGATCCAAGCACCGGCCAGCCAGTCGAGGTTGTAGAAAAGTCGATTCGCAAGCTGGCACTTATCGGAAGCCAAGAGGCCAGATTCCATCGCACAGAGGGGATGCTGGCTGGAAGCAAGCACTTCCATTACCCCTCCTGCCTAGGCGTCATCGAGACGCCTTCTGAGAGCTTGATATTCACTGAGTTCGTTCGCGGCAAACCGCCACGGATGCACAAAATTGGCAAACAACTTGCGCTAGGTGTTGCCGAACTGGAGGCGCTCAGCCACGACTACTTGCAAGCCCAGCCGCTTTGCAAAGCGCCCCTGCTATGGAGCATGGATTTCTTCAGGCCTTGGTTCCTCTTGCGCCCACGCTTCAACTTTGCCCGTTGTCTACCAGAGCTTGTAAAGCTTGGGCTTGAGGACCAGCGGTTTGCCGGCCTGGCAGAGCGATTCAAAGCGTTTATACCGCTGACACAGAAAATGGCAGCCGAGGCCCGTCGAAGCCCCCACTGCATCAGCCACATGGACTACCTGCAAAAGAACCTGTTTGTCGACAAAGGCCAATTGCACCTGATCGACTGGAGCGAGGTGAAGGTTGGGCGGATAGGCTTTGACGGTGGCGCTTATCTGGGCAGTCTGTTCAGACGTAAGGACATGAAGGTGTTCCTGACAGCGCAGACCGACTTTATTGAGTCGTACCGTGCTGCCTTGCCTGAGCGCTTCGATGTAGAACAGGCGCTAGGGAACTTGCGTTACGTGTTTCTACTCACAGCCCTGTTCCATTGCCTGCGCCCTGAGACGGTCGCTGAGTACAAGGAACGCGACCGGATGGCGTTGCTGCTAGAAAAATACAACTATTTGCTGGGGTTGCTGAATTACGGGTAAAAGGGCTTTTTGGATATGAGGCCCCGAAGCTTCGCGGGCAAGCCCGCTCCTAAACGTCACGGCCTTCAAAGCAGCGGTTTCGGGGAGTTTGCGGGAATTAGATAGCAATTTGATGCCATAGGTCATCAATTGCACAGATCGTCTAATTTCTTTTCAGGATTTTTCCCCAACGGCGCGCCTACAAATCTGATTTTGTATTAAGATTCGCCCTCTCCCAACCCCACGGACCCGCAGAGCACACCGCGCCTGCCGCCCTTTGCTAAATGGATGCCGCTTCACGTTTATGGACGACGCTTCGCCCCGCCCTCGCCTGCTGGTCCTGTCCAAAGGAGCCCAGCGCATCAGTACGTTGCCTGCATTGCTGCCCGAATTCGCGCTGCAAAACGGTGCCGTGCGCGATGTAGAGCTTGCTGACTGGGTAATGGCCTGGGGCCGCAAGCCCAGCGCGATCAAGGCAATGGCCGAGGCGCACAAGGCCGGCAAGCCCGTACTCACGCTGGAAGACGGCTTTATCCGCTCAGTAGGCCTGGGCGCTGACGAACCGCCCCTGTCGCTAATCGTCGATGACGTAGGCGTGTACTACGACGCCACCCAACCGTCCCGCCTCGAACAGTTGATCGCCACGCCCCTCGACGCAGAACAGACCGCACGCGCCCTGGCGCTGCGCACCCTGTGGCAGCAGCAGCGGGTGTCCAAATACAACGACGCACGCATCGAGCTGCCAGCCCTGCCGGCGGACTGCGTGCTGGTGGCCGACCAGACCTGTGGCGATGCCTCGCTGCAGGGCGCGGGGGCAGACGAATTCCGGGCGATGCTGGATGCGGCGTTGGCGCGCTACCCGCACAGCACCGTCGTGCTCAAGGTGCACCCTGACGTGGTGGCCGGGCGCAAGACCGGGCACTTCGACCTGGCGGCGCTGGCCAGCAACCCGCGTGTACAGGTGCTGGCACGCAATATCCACCCGGCCGACTTGTTGCCACACATGCGCGCTGTGTTCGTCATGACGTCGCAACTGGGCTTCGACGCCTTGCTCTGGGATGTGCCGGTGCACACCTGGGGCATGCCGTTCTATGCCGGCTGGGGGCTGACTGATGACCGCTTGCCCGCGCCTTCGCGGCGCACGCCTGTGCCGTTGGCGCAGCTGGTGCATGCCAGCCTGGTGGCTTACCCGCGCTATGTGTGCCCGGAGCGGGGCCAACCGTGCACGCCAGAGGTGCTGATCAACTGGCTTGGCCTGCAGCGCCGCCACCGCAGCGTGCTGCCGAGCGCGGTGCAGATGCTGGGCTTCAGCCGCTGGAAAGAGCCGCTGGCCAACCTTTTTTTCAATGGCGCGGCCATCCGCTTCGTCAAGCCCGAACAGCCGCTGACGCATGATGTGCCGGTGGTGTCCTGGGGCTGCAAGCACGACACCGACCTTACTGCGCACCCGCTGCCGGTCAACCGGGTAGAGGACGGCTTTCTGCGTTCGGTAGGGCTGGGCGCGGGCAAGGCGCGACCGTTGTCGTGGGTGGTCGATGACCTGGGTATCTACTACGACGCCACGCGGCCTTCGCGCCTTGAGCGCATTCTGGCCGATGAGCCGTTCACCCCGCAGTTGCTGGCCCGCGCGAATGCCCTGCGCGTGGCTATCTGTGCTGCGGGGCTGACCAAGTACAACTTGCCGGGGGCCAGCTGGCAGCGCCCGGCGCAGGCGCAGCGGGTGATCCTGGTGCCTGGCCAGGTGGAAGGCGATGCGTCCATCCGCTTTGGCGGCAACCGTATCCGCAGCAACCTGCAACTGCTGCGTGCCGTGCGTGAGCAGAACCCTGAGGCGTGGGTGTTGTACAAGCCCCACCCCGAGGTGCTGGCCGGCACGCGTGCGCCGGGTGATGACGAAGCGCAGACCGTGCACTGGTGCGACGAAGTGATCGGCGATACGCCCCTGCAGCAGTTGCTGGAGGTGGTGGACGAGGTGCATGTGCTGACCTCGCAGTCGGGCTTCGAGGCGCTGTTGCGCGGGGTACCGGTGACCACCTATGGCCAGCCGTTCTACGCCGGCTGGGGGCTGACGCGCGACCTGGACCTGCAAGCCCACGTGCAGGCGCGGCGCAGCCGGCAACTGACGCTGGACCAGCTGGTGGCCGGCACGTTGCTGCTCTACCCCACCTACGTAAGCCTGGTCACCAACCGCTTCACCACTGCCGAACAGACCTTATACGAACTACAAAATTGGCATGCGTTACCGCAGCCTGGAGCTTCATCCCGATGGCAGGACTTGAAACGACGCTTGAGCAGTTTGTTGGGCATGAAGCGCCCGACGAACTGATTGCGAGGGCGACGCGTGGTCCTTTGCTGCGTATCCCCACCCATAATTTTCTGTTGCTGCAGGGTGTCAGTTCGCCCTTTTTCAGCCGCCTTGCCAAAGGGCTGCGCGATATCGGCCAACGGGTGCACAGCGTGCGCTTCAATGTCGGTGACGCCCTCTATGGCCCCGGTGGCGCGCGGCTGACCTGCCCGCACCGTGCCGAAGACACGGAGGCCTGGTATTCCCAGGTGTTCCGCCAGCTGGACATCACCGACCTGGTGCTGTTCGGCGACTGCCGCCCGGTGCACCGCCCGGCAGTGGCATTGGCGCGGTTGTCGGGCATTCGCGTGCATGTGTTCGAAGAAGGCTACTTCCGGCCCTACTGGGTGACCCTGGAGCGCGACGGGGTGAACTACAACTCGCGCCTACCACGTGATCCGCAATGGTACCGCGACGTGGGCAAGTACATTCCGCGCTATCAGAACGGCAACCCGTTCAAGCTGTCGTTCACCGCCCGCGCCACGCACGATGTGCTGTACCACGCCGGTGGCGCGCTGAACCGGCTGTGCTTTCCGCGCTACCGCACCCATGCGCCGTTCAACGCGGCCACCGAGTACGCCGGTTTCATTCGCCAGGGCGTGCGCCTGTTGCGCGCCCGGGTGCATGACGACGCGCTGGTGGCCGAGGTCGCGCGGGAGCGCCACCCCACATTCCTGCTGCCCTTGCAGCTGGACAGCGATTCGCAGATCCGCGACCACTCGCCGTTCCAGAACATGACCCAAGTGATCGAGCATGTGATCGATTCGTTCTCGCTCAACGCGCCGTTCGATGCGCGCCTGTTGGTGAAGAACCACCCACTGACGCCGGGGCTGATCAACTACCGCAAGGTCACCGAGCAGCTGGCGCGCAAATATGACGTGGCCGAGCGCGTCGATTTCATGGAAAGCGGGCACATGCCCACGCTGCTTTCGCACATCACCGGCATGATCACCGTCAACAGCACCGCCGGTGCTTCGGCATTGCTGCACCACCGCCCGACCTGCACACTGGCCGATCCGATCTACGCCATGCCGGGGCTTACGCACCAGGGCGGGCTGGACGGTTTCTGGCAGCAGCCCGAGGCCCCCGACAACACCTTGTTCCAACGTTTCCGCAACACGGTCATCCACACCACCCAGGTCAACGGCGGCTTCTACACCGGCTGCGGCATGGACATGGCAGTGACCAACTGCCTGGAAGTCCTGATGGCGAAAACCTCAAGAATCGAAAAATACCTATGAGTTCGCACGCTTCACCTCGCTGCATCCTCATCACCGGCGCCACCGGCGGCATCGGTGGCGCGCTGGCGCCGGCCTACGCGGCCCCTGGCGTGACCCTGATCCTGCAAGGCCGGCGCCAGGACCGCCTGGACGAAATGGCCGAGCAGTGCCGCGCCCTGGGGGCGCTGGTGTTGCTGGAGGCCCTGGACGTGCGCGACCTGGACGCGCTGCGGGCGATGGTGCGGCGCGTCAGCGACGCCCATCAGCCCGACCTGGTGCTGGTGGGGGCCGGGCTAAATACGGCGGTGGGTGCCAATGGCGAGCCGGAGGCCTGGGACGACAGCCGGGCGCTGATGGAAGTGAACGTGATGGCCGCGCTGGCCACCGTCGAGGCCGCGCTGCCGGCCATGCGCAGCCGTGGCCATGGGCAGATCGCGCTGTTCAGCTCGCTGGCGGGCTGGCGTGGGTTGCCGGTGACGCCAACCTACAGCGCCAGCAAGGCGGCGATCCGCGTGTATGGCGAGGCCATCCGTGACTGGCTGGCGCCGGAAGGGGTGAAGGTGAATGTGATTGTGCCGGGCTATGTGGAGTCGAAGATGTGCTTCGAAATGCCTGGGCCTAAACCTTTTCTGTGGACGGCCGAAAAAGCGGCCAGGCGGATCAAGCGCGGGCTGGCGGCGAACCAGGCGCGTATCAGCTTTCCGTTTCCGCTCAACCTGGGCACCTGGCTGCTGGGGCTTATCCCGCAGTGGCTTTCTTCGATGATCCTGCGTGGGTTGAAGTACAGTGATTGATGTTTCCTTGTTGCCGGTTGCCCTGGGTGGCCTGGCGCTGACCGTTGGCGTCGAGCGCCTGCTGGTGCCCTGCCCTGCCCTGCGCCGCCCGGCCGACTGCTGGATGCTGCATGCCGGGCTGTGGTGCGTGGGGCTTGGGCTGCTGTATGCGCTGACGGCGCGGCCGTTGTTCAGTGGCGTGAACCTGCTGCTGCTGTGGCTGTTGATCGTGCTGGTGAGCAATTCCAAGTATCACTCGCTGCGCGAGCCGTTTGTGTGTGCAGACTTTGAATATTTCAGCGATGCAGTGAAGTTTCCGCGCTTGTACCTGCCGTTTTTCGGTTTCGGCAAGGCGGCGTTGCTGGCGGTGGGCTTTCTGGTTTACCTGTGGGCGGGGCTGAGCTTCGAGGTGCCGGGTGCGCGGCTTGCGGCGCTGCTGCCGCTGGCGGTGGGGCTGGGGCTGTTGCGTTTGGGCCGTCGGCAGGTGCAGCCGAGCTTTGATGCCGAGCGGGATGTGCGTGCCTGGGGGTTGGCGGCCAGTTTATGGCGGTACTTCTGGGCGGCGCGGGCGCCGGTCGACCGGGCCGGGTTGGGGTCGCCGTTTGCGGGTGAGCCTGTGCCGGCCTCTTCGCCGGCGAAGGCCGCTGCTGGATCGGGCTTTGGCCAGCCCACATCGCTGCCGGACCTGGTCTCGGTACAGAGCGAGTCGTTCTTCGATGTGCGCGACCTGTGGCCGGGCGTGCGCCCGCAGGTGCTCGACCAGTACGACCTGCTGGCCAGTCAGGCGCTGGCCCGGGGCAAGCTGCAGGTCGCGGCCTGGGGCGCCAATACGGTGCGTACCGAGTTCGCCTACCTGACCGGTATCCCCACGGGCCGGCTGGGGGTGCACCGCTTCAACCCGTACCGCGTGCTGGCCCGTCAGGGCCTGCCCAGCATCGCCTCCACGCTCAAGGCGCAGGGTTACCGCACTGTCTGCATTCACCCCTACGATGGCGGCTTTTATGGGCGCAACAAGGTGCTGCCGGCGCTGGGCTTTGACGAGTTCATCGATGTAAAGGCGTTCGACGCTTCGCAAAAGGCCGGGCCGTTCATTGGTGATTGCGCCGTGGCGGAAAAGATCCGCGAACTGCTGCAGGCGCCAGGCCGTACCCAGCCGCTGTTCATCCATGCGGTAACCATGGAAAACCACGGCCCGCTGCACCTGGAAAGCGCGGCCGCGCACGAGCTGCCCGCCTGGTTCGACCGCCCGCTGCAACCGGGCATGCAGGACCTGGGCCCTTATGTGCGGCATATCTGTAATGCCGACCGCATGCTGGGCATGCTGCGCGAAACGCTGATGGCCCGGCCGAACGAGGCGCTGCTGTGCTTCTATGGTGACCATGTGCCGATCTTGCCTGGGGTGTACCAGGCAATCGGCGCACCCGCGGGTGACACCGACTACCTGATCTGGTCCAACCGCCACCAGCCGGGCTGCCGTGCCAGTGCACTGGCGGTACAGCAGTTGTCCAGTACCTTGCTCGGCCATGCCTGCACCCATGCCCAGGCGCCTGCGCAAGGCCGGCATGCGCCGGCTGCCAGCGCCGGGGTAGCCTGACAAGGTGGTGCACATCGTTCTGGGATCGGACCTGGCGCCGGAGCGTGCCGCAGCCCCTGCCCTGGCCCGCTTGCTGGCCGAAGGGCGGGGCTCGCTGGCGTTTCTGATCGGCGATACGGCGTGCCGTTATCGCCTGCTGGGCGCGGCCATCAACTGGAACCGTGTACTGCTGGCCTTCGACGGCGAGCAGGTGCTGGGCTTTGCCGCGTTCAAACATGACAAGCGTGGGCCGTTTGCCTTGCGCTGGCAGCCGTTCATTCGGGAGTTCGGCTTGCTGGCTGGCGGGGTGCGCTTTGCCGGCTTTTGCCTGAGCGAGCTGCGTGAATGGCGCTACCCGTTCCTGCTGTACGGGCTGCGGGTGAGCAAGGCTGCCCGCCAGCAAGGCGTGGGGGCGGCGCTGGTGCAGGCGTGCTGTGCGCATGCTGCGGGCCAGGGTTTTACCCAGGTCGAGCTGGAGGTGCCGCTGAACAACCCTCGGGCGCAACGGCTGTACCTGCACAACGGCTTTGCCCCGCGCCGCAAGCGCTGGGTGCCGTTTCCACCGGTGCGCAACATGTGGCGGGCGGTGTAATGCACATTATGGAACAACCAGCTGCCTTGGGGCTGTGGGGGCAGGCTTGGCCCGCGAACACCGGCTGCGCCGCTGCCAGCCACGGTGGCGCCTGCTTCGCGGGCATGCCCGCTGCCACAAGGCCTGTGCAGCCCTTTATATGCGGTGGTTGCCATGAGCGCTGACATGCCCGTCAACATCGGCCAGTTCACGCCCCCGCAGGCGTTGGTAGACGGCACCGGCTGGGTCGGCATCATGTCGCAATGGGTGGCCTGGAAGGTGCTGCACCTGCCGCAGTTTCTCGGCCCGGAAGGCCCGCCCTTCTGGCTGTGGCGGCGCGGGCGCAAGGCGCCCAAGGGGCTGAAGGCCATTGCCGGTATCGGCTACAAGCAGTCGTCGGCCCAGGCCCGGGTGCTGTGCCAGCGCTGGGGGCTGCCTTACATTGCGCTGGAGGACGGTTTTCTGCGGTCTTCCTCGCTGGGCATCGAGGGCGACACGCCGATGTCGATGGTGGTCGACCCGGTGGGTATTCACTACCTGGCAGACCGCCCTTCGCTGCTGGAGAACATTCTGCAGCAGCCCGAGGCCCTCAGCGACTACGAGCTGGGCTGCGCCCGCGAACTGATCGATTTGATGCGCAGCAGCGGCATCGGTAAATACAACAACGCCCAGGACTTGCCCGCAGACGACCCGCTGGGCCGCGAGCGGCCGTTGGTGCTGGTGGTGGACCAGACGGCCGGGGACTATTCGATCCCGGGCGGCGGGCTGTGCGAGGCCGACTATGTGCGCATGCTGGATGTGGCGCTGGCCGAAAACCCCGGCGCCGACGTGCGCGTGCGCATCCACCCCGACTGCCTGGGCGGGCAGAAGCCCAGCTGCCTGCTGGCAGCGGCGCAGGCGCGTGGGGTAGCGCTGGAGGCGCGGCCGGTGGCCTGGGCGTCCCTGGCGCGGCGTGCCCGGCGGGTGTACGTGGGCACCAGCCAGGCGGGGCTGGAGGCGTTGATCCAGGGTGTGCCGGTGACCTGTTTCGGGCTGCCGTTCTATGCGGGCTGGGGGCTGACCGATGACCGCATGGCCATCCCCCGCCGCCAGGCCCGGCCAGACCTGGTGCAGCTGGTGGCTGCGGCTTATGTGCGCTATTGCCGCTATGTGGACCCGTTGACCGGCCAGCTGACCGATGCCTTGACCGTTGCCCGTCAGCTGGCCCGCAAGAAGGCCCGCGATGCCGGGTTTGCCGGCCCGACCACGGTGTTGGGGGTGAAGCGGCACAAGCAGCACAATATCCGGCGCTTTTTTGCCAGCCGCTGGGGGCAGCTGCGTTTTGCGCTGGACACGCCGCAGCTGGTGCAGCAGGTAGCCGCCGAACAGGGCCGGCTGCTGGTGTGGGCGGCACGCGAGCCGGCCGGCCTTGCCGAACGTGCGCGCCAGGCCGGTGTGCCGCTGTGGCGGGTCGAGGATGGTTTTTTGCGCTCCACGGGGCTGGGCGCCAGCAACAGCCCGGCGCTGTCGCTGGTACTGGACCGGGGTGGCATTCATTACGATGCGCAGTCTGCCAGCGACCTGGAGCAACTGCTGCAGCATGGCACCTTCGATGCCGCAACCCTGGCCGAGGCTGCAAGGCTGCGGGCGCAGATCGTGGCCAGCGGTGCCAGCAAGTTCAACCTGCGCAGCAACGCGCGGCCCGCGCTGCTGGGGCAACCGGGCCAGCTGCGGGTACTGGTGGTGGGCCAGGTCGAGGACGATGCCTCGGCGCCGTGCAGCGGCGGCGGTGCCGGGTGCAACCTGCGCTTGCTGCAACAGGTGCGGGCGCAGCTGCCGGATGCCTGGGTGCTGTACAAGCCGCACCCGGACGTAGAGGCCGGCAAGCGCCGGGGCCAGGTGGCACCCGCCCAACTGGTGGGGCTGGCGGACCAGGTGCTGGCCGGGGTGGACATCGCCGGCCTGTATGGCCAGGTCGATGCGTTGCATACGCTCAGTTCCACTGCCGGTTTCGAGGCCTTGCTGCGCGGTGTACCGGTTGTCACCTACGGTACGCCGTTTTATGCCGGCTGGGGCCTGACCGAGGACCACCAGCCACTGCCGCGCCGAACCCGGCGCCTGACCCTGGACCAGTTGGTAGCCGGCGCCCTGCTGCGCTATGCGCGCTATGCCGACGTCCAGCAAGACTTGCCCTGCGATGCCTGGCACGCCCTCGCCTGCCTCAGCGCGCCACACCCGGCGCGCGCGGCAAACAAGCGATTGGCGCCGTTGCTCAACTATACCCGGACCATGCTCGGCTGCGGCCGGCCACTGGCCCCATCAAAGGACTAGAACATGCCTGTATCGATCAAGGACATCGGCCGTTACGCGGCGCTCCCCTGGCATTGCTTGCAGTTGGCTACCCATGCCAAGTCGTTCGAGAACAACCCGGTGCTGGGCAGTGCCCGGCTGAACGCGCTGGGTTTGCATGTACAGCGTCGCCAGCTGGCGATGGCCATGGCCGGCTACCGCCGCCAGGCACTGGCCTCGCGGCTGGATGCCGGTGAGCGCGAGCATTTTGAGCAGAACGGTTTTTTCATCCGTGAAAACGCCCTGCCCGCCGAACAGTTTGCGGCATTGCGCGCCGAGCTGGGCGCCTTGCGCAGCACTGGCTGGGAAATGCGCCAGGGCCGCGCGGTAACGCGCCGGGTAAGCCTGGACCAGGATGTGTTGGCGTGTAACCCGGCCAGTGCTGCGTTTGTGGCGGACAAGGGTGTGCGAAACCTGATTGCCTATGCGTCGTCCAATACCGGTGGCATTACCTATCAGTTGCAGTCGATCGTGATTGACGCGGCCAATGCCGACCAGGACCCGCAGACCCGGCTGCATGCCGACACCTTCCACCCCACGGCCAAGGCCTGGTTGTTCCTGGATGATGTGGAGGATGACCAGGGGCCGTTCAGTTATGTGCCGGGGTCGCATCGGCTGACGCCGGAGCGGCTGGCGTGGGAATACCGGCAAAGCCTGGGGGCGGCGCGGTCTGTCGAGCGGATGCACCGCGAAGGGTCGTTCCGCATCGACGAGCCCGACCTGGCCGCCCTCGGCCTGCCGCCGCCACGGCGCTTTGCCGTGCCGGCCAATACCCTGGTGGTGGCGGACACCTCGGGCTTCCATGCCCGCTGTGCCAGCCACCAGGCCAGCCACCGGGTAGAGATTTACGCCAGCCTGCGGCGTAACCCGTTCATACCGTGGCGTGGGGCGCATCTGTTTGCCTTGCCGTGGATTGCCAATCACCACATGCGCTGGGATATCCGCTTGAAGCGGTTGATGGGGTTCGGGAAGAAAAGCCATTGGCGGTTTGTGGAACAGTTGAATGCGTATGAGGCACCGTATATCTGACCCACGGTAAACCTGCCCTGTTTGGGCGGGTTTACCCGATCGACGCAGGGCCGGCGGTGCTGGCGTGGCAACTACCTGCCTTTGCGCCGATAGGGGAACACATCGATCACCTTGCCCTCGCGAATCGCCGCCTGCAGCCCCTTCCAGTAATCCGCGTCATACAGTTCCCCATGCAAACGGCTGAACAACCGCCGCTGGCCGATATCGGCAAACAGAAACGGCGGAAACTCCTCGGGGAATACGTCGTGCGGCCCGATCGAGTACCACGGCTCACCCGACATTTCGTCTTCCGGGTAACGTGGCGGCGGTATATGGCGGAAGTTCACCTCGGTCAGGAAGCAGATTTCGTCATAGTCGTAGAACACCACGCGGCCATGCCGGGTAACGCCGAAGTTTTTCAGCAGCATGTCGCCAGGGAAGATATTCGCCGCCGCCAATTGCTTGATCGCCAACCCATAGTCCTCCAGCGCCTCCAGCACCTGGGCTTCGCTGGCGTGTTCCAGGTACAGGTTCAACGGCGTCATGCGCCGCTCGGTCCAGCAGTGGCGGATCAGCACCGTATCGCCCTCCAGCGCCACCGTCGACGGTGCCACCTCCAGCAACTCGGCCAGGCACTCCGGCTCGAACTTGCTGCGCGGAAAGCGAAAATCGGCAAACTCCTGGGTATCGGCCAGGCGCCCTACCCGGTCGACGCTTTTCACCAGCCGGTACTTGTCGATAACCGTGGCGCGGTCGACGGTCTTGGACGGCGAAAAGCGGTCCTTGATGATCTTGAACACGGTGTTGAAGCCCGGCAGGGTGAACACGCTCATGACCATGCCGCGCACCCCGGGCGCCATGACGAAGCGGTCGTCGCTGCTGGCCAGGTGGTTGATCAGCGCCCGGTAGAACTCCGACTTGCCCTGCTTGTAGAAGCCGATCGAGGTGTACAGCTCGGCAATGTGCTTGCCCGGCAGAATGCGCTTGAGGAAATTGACGAACTCCGCCGGCACCGGCACATCGGCCATGAAGTAGGAGCGGGTGAACGAGAAGATGATCGAGACCTCGGCCTCGTCGGTGATCAGCGCATCAGCCTCGATGCCGTGGCCCTCGCGGTGCAGCAGGGCAATCGCCAACGGCCATTGCTCGTCGCCGTTGTACAGGCGGCCCACCAGGTAGGCGCCCTTGTTGCGGTACAGCACCGGCACGAACAGCTCAACGGCCAGGGCCGGGTCCTTGCACACCCAGTCCGGCAGGCATTCGCGCAGTTGCTCTTCCAGGCGTGCAAGGTCGCCGTCCAGGTCGCCGTAGGGCGTATCGAACGGGTAATCGTCGAACACCGCCCGCAGCAACCCCTTGATGCCACCTTCAGGCCGATAGGTGCGGGTTTGCGCAGCGCGCTCACGGCCACGCATGGACGGCCGGGTGGTGTGGATGAACATGCTGCCATCGCTGATCAGGTCGTGGCTGAACAGGCTGCAGAACAGCGAGTTGTACCACGTCTCGGCCAGCTCGTCGTCCAGCCGCGGGTCGATCAGCTGGATGTAGGCGTTTTTCACCAACGGCCACTGCTCCACGTCCAGCAGCACCTCTGCGGCAAAGGCCTGGCGCAGCCAGCCGTTGACCTCGGCGACCTTTTCTTCATAGAGGGTGATGCGCGCGGCGGAGGCCTGCTGGATAGCCTGCCAGCGCGCCTGCTCGAAGCGCTGGCGGGCACCAAGGGTGATGCGCTGGAAGTGGTCGCGGTAGTCGTCGAAGCCGGCAAGGATGGTGCGGGCGATTTCGACAGCGGGCCAGGGTTGGGGCATGCCGGAAACCTCGATGGGGGTGAGTTACACAGCTTAGTCGGCCTGTTTGAAATGCGGTGCCTGTGCCGGCCCATTCGCGGCGGTTCGACGCCTCGGTAAACCCTCTCTCATAGAACTGCACATGACTCACTGGTTTAGCAGGGACCCTGTGGGAGCGGGTTCATCGAGGCGTCGAACCGCCGCGAAGAGGCCGGACCTGCCGGCCAATATCCTTGGGCATTCACTGTCGCCGCCGCCACCGCATTCGCGGGTGAACCCGCTCCCACTGGGCTGGGCAATCTCACATTGAACTGCACATAACTGACTGATCTAGCAGGGACCCTGTGGGAGCGGGTTTACCCGCGAAGAGGCCGGACCTGCCGACCAATATCCTTGGGCATTCACTGTTGTCGCCGCCACCGCATTCGCGGGTGAACCCGCTCCCACTGGGCTGGGCAATCTCACATTGACTGCACATAACTACTGATTTAGCAGGGACCCTGTGGGAGCGGGTTCATCGAGGCGTCGAACCGCCGCGAAGAGGCCGGACCTGCCAGCCAATATCCTTGGGCATTCACTGTTGTCGCCGCCACCGCATTCGCGGGTGAACCCGCTCCCACTGGGCTGGGCAATCTCACATTGAACTGCACATAACTGACTGATTTAGCAGAGACCTGTGGGCTGGGCAATCTCCTGCAAGCAGGAGCCGCGGTGCGGTGGTCCGATTCATCCGCGAATGGGCCGGTACAGGTTTACAGCGCAAGAAAGCACAAGAATCGCACCGCCCCCTGGCGTACACTCGCGCCCCTGCCCTGCCTCCGGAGACCGTTGTGAGCCCCATCGCCCTAGCCCGCCTGCTGACACTTGCCGCCGTCTGGGGGGCGAGTTTCCTGTTCATGCGCATCATCGCACCCGAGCTGGGCACGGTGCCGACCGCGTTCTTCCGTGTCTCCATCGCCTGCCTGGGCCTGGTCGCCATCGTCGCCGCCGCCCGCGTGCGCTGGGACTTCCAGGGCAAGCTTGGCGCCTGCCTGGTGCTGGGCATGATCAACTCCGGTGTCCCGGCCACTTTCTACTCCGTGGCCGCGCAGGTGCTGCCGGCGGGCTATTCGGCGATCTTCAACGCCACCACACCGCTGATGGGCGTGCTGGTCGGCGTGCTGTTCTTCCGCGAGCCAATGACCCTGGCCAAGCTCTGCGGCATCTTCCTCGGCCTGTTCGGCGTCGGCATCCTCAGCGGCGCCGGCCCGGTGGCGCTGGACATGGCCCTGGTGCAAGGCGCCCTCGCCTGCCTGGCGGCCACCACCTGCTACGGCTTTGCCGGGTTTCTTGCCCGTCGCTGGGTCAGCGGCCTCGACAGCCGCCTCTCGGCGTTGGGCAGCATGATGGGCGCCACGCTGCTGCTGAGCCCGCTGTTCGCCTGGAGCGCCATCAGCCAGCCACCGGCCAGCTGGGGTGGCTGGCAGGTCTGGTCGTCGCTGCTGGGCCTGGGCCTGCTGTGCACGGCGTTCGCGTATATCCTGTACTTCCGCCTGCTGGAAGAAATCGGCCCGGTCAAGGCCAGCACGGTGACCTTCCTGATTCCGGTATTCGGCGTATTGTGGGGGGCATGGCTGCTGGACGAACCATTGTCGCTGGCACACCTGTACGGCGGCCTGCTGATTGCTGCAGCGTTGTGGCTGGTGCTGCGCCCGGCACGCAACTGACGCGGGGTAAACGATGGACAACGCATATAAAAAAGTCCTGTTCCGCCTGGAACAGGACCCGAACGGCTACCCGCCCGCCTCGGTCGAGGGGTTGTGGGCCAAGGCCGTGGAAGGCGGATACAGCGTCGACAGCATTCCCTTTCATGTCTACGGCATAGCCCCGGGCGACCTCATCGGCACCCGTGAAGAAGCTGGCGAAACCTGGTTCGATGAACTGCGCAGCAGCAGTGGCAGCTCGGTGTTCCGGGTTGTGGTCAGGCCACCGGAAACCCTCGACCAGGTACGTGCAGCCTTGCTCGATTTCGGCTGCGCCTGTGAAACCGAGCCGGCAGTGAAGATGCTGGCGGTCGAGGTGCCGTCGCTGCGTTCGCTCGATACCCTGCTCTACTACCTGCTCACCCAGCGCGAAGCCGGCCTGCTGGACTTCGAGGAAGGCGTGCTGCGCCACACCATCCCCGAAGAATTCCGCTAGCGCTTACGCCTCGGCCAAGCGCGCAGCGGGCTTGCGGAACACGAACAGCAGGCCCACCACGATCAGCCCCATGCCCAGCAGGCTGAGCGGTGCCAGGCGGTTACCGAAGATCAGCAGGTCCATCACCGCCGTCACCGCCGGCACCAGGTAGAACAGGCTGGTGACATTGACCAGGTTGCCCTTGGCGATGAGCCGGTACAGCAGCAAGGTCGCCAACAGCGAAACCACCAGCCCCATCCACAGCAGCGCGCCGATGAAGCCGCCGGTCCACTCGACATGCAGCGGCTGCAGCGGTGCGAACACAGCGCACATGGCAAAGCCCGCCAGGTACTGCAGCGGCAGCGTGCCCATCGGGTTGTCGGTAATGCGTTTCTGCAGGATCGAACCAAAGGTCATGCTGGCCAGCGCCAGCAAGGCAAACAGCATGCCCGCCAGCGATACCCCGCCCAGGTTGATGCCCTGGTACACCACCATGATCAAGCCACCCAGCCCCAGCCCCAGGCCGAACAACCGGCTCCAGGAACGCTGGCGTTCCATCAGCACCACGGTAAGGATCGGTTGCACCCCCATCACCGTGGCCATCACGCCGGGGGTGACATGGGTATTGAGCGCCAGCAGGTAAAAGATCTGGTAGGCGCCAAGCAGCACGCACCCGGTGCCCAGCGCCCGCAGGATGGCCCCGCGGCTGCGCGGCCAGCGCAGGCCCAGCAGCGGCCCGATCAGCAGCAGGCCGCTCAGGGCCAGTGCCGAGCGCAACAGCAGGAAGGCGAACGGGCTGGCATGTGCCAGGCCCAGTTTGGAGACGATTGCGCCGCTGCTCCACAGCAGTACGAACAGGCTGGTAGTGGCCGCCGAGGCCACGGATGCTTTGGTAATGACAGACATGTATTGCCACCTGATGCTAGGCGAAAAAGCCAAACGGACGGCGTGCGCTTCAGCGTGGGAAGTAGCCGACCGTGTTCAGTAGGTTGCGTGTGCGAAGGGGTGCGGCCTAAAGCCGATCAGCCCAGCACGACCACGCAAGCAGGCGGAGCTACGCCGCCTACGACGCCACTGACAGGTGGTGGGTAGTGACTGATCATGACCGGCTGCTGGCTGCCACGCACGACCATGCCCGCGACTGGCGCGATGGCAAAGCTTGTGGTGGAAGGGCTGGCTGGCATGAACAGGTCTTCAGGAAGAGAACAATGGGCTGGACTATAGCCCGGTGTATCGGGCCTGGCAACTGCTGCCATCGGCTTTACCGCGAGCCCCGCACAGGCTGCAGCGCATCGCCCCCTGGTTAATTTTTCACCGCCCCGTCTCGTCTGAATGCGAAACGCAGCACGCATTCACCCGATTCGAGGATCACTGATGAACGTATCCACCTGGCTCTACCGGCCAGCCCAGATCACCTGCCTGCTGCTGGTCAGCGCCTACGCCCATGCCGCCAAACCAGGCGACGTGTTCAAGGACTGCAAAAACTGCCCGGAAATGGTCGTGCTGCCCGCCGGCAGCTATGTGATGGGCGCGCCCGACGACGAAGTCGGCCGCCAGCCCGACGAAGGCCCTTTGCACACCGTGACCTTCGCCAAGCTCTTCGCCATGAGCCGCTACCAGGTCACCGCCGGCGAGCTGGATGCCTACATCAAGGCCACCGGCACCGTGATCAAAAGTGGCGACGACCGCCCCGGCCGCTGGTGCGAAGCCAGCAAGCCAAGCTACCAGCAAGGCCCCCGCCAGCCAGCGGTGTGCGTCGACTACGACGAAGTGCAGGCCTACACCCGGTGGCTGGCGAAAACCACCGGCAAGCCCTACCGCATGGTCAGCGAAGCCGAACGCGAATACGCCGCCCGCGGCGGCTCCGCCGGTGCGTTCCCCTTCCCC